>CAYUVM010000849.1:0-2088 GCA_964447935.1 uncultured Cytophagia bacterium
GCATGCCACCGAGGCGCCACGTGGCGGTGACGCCGGGATAGTAAAGCGGGCTGACCGCGCCGAGAGATTTCTTGCCGTCGGTTCGCGCCAAGCTTTCAGAAATTTCTTGATCCATTTCAAACGGCGCCAGCCTGAGGCCTTGCGCCGGTTTCTGATGATCGAGAAAAGCGAGGGTGGCCAGGCTTGCCAGATCCCAGCGGGTAAAGCTCATCTTCGCGCCGGCGTATAAATTTTCATAAAAGCGCGGTCCCGTGCTGCCGGAATCACCAGCCGTCAAAATTTTTGACTGTTTGCTTGATAAATCATGAGTAGAGGTGGGTTCAAACGTGGAGGTTTGCGCAAAGGCAGATTGATCGACCAACGCACCGAATGCAATTAAAAATGGAACAGCGTGGCCTAAAAGCTTCATGGGCTCTCCGTTGAAAAAAAATTAAAAGCAAAGCGGAATTGAAGTTCAGTAACAAATGGCTTGAAACTTCTCCCTCAACAGAGTTGGCTAAAACCTATTGCAGTTGATACTAAAAACTATCGCCGTGCTGAAGATTTTTGTTGCCGGCCAGGTCGTCATCCAGTCGATGGCATTACCACACCAATGCCGCCGCAAGGATGATGAAGTTAAGCATTTGCGGCGACAATTGCAAGCAAAAATTTCTGAGGAAAAGTTTACAAACGCAATTCTTTTTCAATCCCGATGGCGCTTTGGTTTCTGGTGCACTTCTGGCGACGCATGGATCGGTCACGACAATCGCATCATTTTTCGATAATTGTAAAGTTTAAGCGCTTGGCAAATATCTAAAAAATTCCGTCACCGGATAACGTGCTGACCAGCCTTAAAACGACAAAATTGAATCAATTCCAGGGAGCGTGCCGTTTTCCTAATCCGCAGCAGTGAATTTTTGCAGGTAATCAAGTTGGAGTGCACAAATTTGCAATTTTGACTAAACGACTTGACTTGTGCAATCGGATTTAAGCACCCTGGGCATAAATGACCGAAACTTCCATTGATTCCAGCCGGCCGCTTTGTGTCGATCTGGACGGCACCCTCATCGCCACGGATGCGCTTTGGGAGTCCCTGCTGCTGCTCGTAAAAAGCAAACCCATAAGTTTGCTCTCATTGCCATTGTGGTTCATGAAAGGTAAAGCGCATTTCAAGCGCCAAATCGCCGAGCGGGTGAAGCTTAATCCAGCCAGCTTGCCTTATCGCGAGAATGTTCTTTCTTTTTTAAAAAAAGAACAGGAGACCGGCAGGGAAATCGTTTTAGCCACCGCCGCGGATGAAACGGTGGCACAGGGTGTCGCAGCGCATCTCGGCATTTTTTCGGAAGTGTTGGCGAGCGATGGGGCGATCAATCTCTCCGGCCAGCACAAACTTGCCGCGCTCAAAAAGCATTCCGGTACGAATGGCTTTGATTATATCGGCGACGCCGGCGTGGATTTGCCGTTGTGGCAAGCGGCGCATCGCGCCTATCTCGTCCAGCCTTCAACCGCGTTGCATAACAAAGCCCGGCGCGTCGCTTCCGTTGGCGGCGTTTTTACGGAGAAGAAAAACAACCTGTTTTCGCTCCTCAAAGCGCTACGAATTTATCAATGGGTTAAAAATATTTTATTGTTTGTGCCCCTGCTCATGGCGCACAAAGTGATCGAAGCCGATCTCAATTTGCAGGCGCTGTACGCTTTTGTGGCGTTCAGCCTCTGCGCCTCGTGTGTTTATATTGTGAACGATTTGCTCGATCTCGAAGCCGATCGCTTGCACCCGCACAAACGCCATCGTCCTTTTGCCGCCGGGGTGCTGCCGATCAAAGCCGGGGTGCTCACGGCGCCGCTGCTGTTAGTGGCCAGCTTCACCATCGCCGCCGTGTTTTTGCCGCTCAATTTTTTTATTGTGCTTGGCTTATACTTTTTGCTCACGACGGCGTATTCATTTCATCTCAAGCGCGTGCTCATTGTCGATGTGCTGGTGCTGGCGGGCTTATACACGCTGCGCCTCTTCGCCGGCGGCATCGCCACCAGCGTGCCTATATCTCCATGGCTGCTGGCGTTCTCGATGTTTTTATTTTTGAAACTTTCTTTTGTGAATCTCTTTTAAGA
>CAYUVM010000850.1:0-2085 GCA_964447935.1 uncultured Cytophagia bacterium
TGTCTGTCGAAAAAGCAGGCGTGCACAACAATATTGCGATCATCAAAGTCGGCGGTTACATCGATACAACGACGTCGGCGGAGTTGGAGCATTCACTGGATGCCCTGCTAAAAGCAGGCACATACAATATTGTTATCGACCTCGGCAACGTTGACTATATTAGCAGCGCTGGCTGGGGCATTTTTATCAGCGAAATCAAAGGCATTCGCGAAAAAGGCGGCGATTTAAAGCTCGTGCGCATGATTCCGGATGTTTATGAAGTTTTCGAACTGCTGGAATTTCATTACATTCTGCGCGCCTTCGACGCGATCGAAGAAGCGGTGAATGATTTTGACCGCGGCGGCGCGGTGCCGAGCGGATTCAATCGGCCACAACCACAGACGGCTGCCGCGCACCAACATACGGCAGCCAAGAATGACGGTCCGCGCAGCCGCCATGCCGTGGCCACGCCCACGAGCCGTCCGGAAATTTCCACGGCGGAAATCTTCAATCCGATGCCCGAGCCGAAAACCACGGGCAACAATTTGGATGAAAGAATTCGCCAGGTGGTGCGTGAAAATCCCGAAGCCGGGACGCTGAAGATCAAGCAAATGCTCAACTCGGCGCGCTACGGCAATTTTAAAATTAGCTGGTGGGACGTTCGCCGGCGCCTCAAAGAACTGAGTCTCGATTCCAAATCCAAGCGGCTCGAATATTTTCGCAGCGCTTGAGAACGCCTAAATTTTAATGATCAGATGTTGTGCCCCTGCTATCGCGACCACCGAACGACAGCGGGGGTTTTGATTTTATAGACCTCACAGCGGCGGGGCTTGCTGCCAGCTTCGTTGTTGTTCGTGAGCCTAATTCTGCGTATAAAATTTTTTCGAGGAAAGCGATGGAAAAGTATCTACGTTTGACCCCACCCCAACATGGCGAAAAGATCTCCATGAAAAACGGCCAGCTCGTTGTGCCGGAACAGCCGATTATCCCGTTTATTGAAGGCGACGGCACCGGGCCGGATATTTGGCATGCCAGCCAACTGGTTTTTGATGCGGCCGTGGCGAAAGCGTATGGCGGCAAGCGCCGTCTCGTTTGGTTTGAAGTCTATGCCGGTGAAAAGTCGCTGCAGGTGTATGGCGAGAATGCCTGGTTGCCCGACGACACCTTGACGGCGATGAAAGAATATTTGGTCGGCATCAAAGGGCCGCTAACCACGCCCGTCGGCGGCGGCATTCGCAGTTTGAACGTGGCGTTGCGCCAAATGATGGATTTATATGTTTGCCTGCGGCCCGTGCGGTATTTTACCGGTGTGCCGTCCCCGGTGAAAAAACCGGAGCTGGTGGATATGGTGATTTTCCGTGAGAACACCGAAGATATTTACGCCGGCATTGAATATCTGTCCGGCACGCCGGAAGCAAAAAAAGTTATCGCCTGGTTGCAAAGTGAAATGGGCGTGAAAAAAATCCGTTTCCCGGAAACCTCGAGTATCGGCATCAAACCGGCTTCGAGCGAAGGCAGCAAGCGGCTGATTCGCGCCGCGATCCAATATGCGATGCGCTATAATCGCAAATCAGTGACGCTGGTGCACAAAGGCAATATCATGAAATTTACCGAAGGCGCCTTTCGGGATTGGGGCTATCAACTCGCGAAAGAGGAATTTGGCGGCGTCGAGATTGACGGCGGCCCGTGGCTCAAGCTGCCCAACGGCATCGTGATCAAAGACGTGATTGCCGACGCCTTTTTGCAGCAGATTCTCACGCGCCCGGCAGAGTACGACGTCATCGCCACGATGAATCTGAATGGCGATTATATTTCCGACGCGCTGGCGGCGCAGGTCGGCGGCATCGGCATCGCCCCCGGCGCGAACATCAATTACACCAACGGCTACGCGATCTTTGAAGCCACCCACGGCACCGCGCCGAAATATGCCGGCCAGGACAAAGTCAATCCCGGCTCGGTGATTCTCTCCGGCGTGATGATGTTGGAATATCTCGGCTGGACCGAAGCGGCGCGCCTGATCGAAAGCGCGATTGAAAAAACCATTCAGCAAAAAGTGGTGACCTATGATTTTGCCCGCTTGATGGAAGGGGCGAAAGAAGTGAAGTG
>CAYUVM010000851.1:0-2080 GCA_964447935.1 uncultured Cytophagia bacterium
CAATTGGCCACGTACAACGAGTTTGCCGGTTCGCCGGATTTTATCACGCAAGACATTCAAAGCTCGTTGAACGTGACGAAAGAAGATATCTGGCGCGTTTACCGCCAGTATCTCAAGAACACGAATTATGTTTTGACCAGCTTTGTTCCCAAGGGTAAAGTGAATTTAGTGGCAGAAAATTCCGAGCGCTTTCCGGTGGTGGAAGAGTCGATTGCCAAAGCCGGCGCCGGCAAAACCGCTGGGGCCAGCGCCAAAAGTACGCCGCGTGAAAAATTACCCTCGAGCTTTGATCGCAGCATCGAGCCGCCGGCAGGCGCGGCGCCGGCCATCACGCTGCCGAAAGTCTGGACCCACACGTTGAAAAACGGCTTGCGCCTTTATGGCATCGAGCACAATGAATTGCCGCTGGTGCAATTTGCGCTGACGTTAAACGGCGGCCATTATCTGGACGATCCTGATAAGGTCGGTGTGGCAAATTTGATGACCGACATCATGATGGAAGGCACGAAAAACAAAACGCCAATCGAGCTGGAAGAAGCGATTGATGATTTAGGCGCTTCGATCAATATGCTCACCACTGATGAAGCGATTATTATTCAGGCGAATACTCTTTCGGCAAAACTCGAAAACACGTATGGCCTGTTCGAGGAGATTCTCCTGCAGCCGCGTTGGGATGAGAAAGAATTTGCCCGCATCAAACAGGAAACCATTGAAACCATCAACCGCCGCAGCGTCGATCCGGCCGGCATTGCCGAGAATGTGCATCGCCGGCTCCTTTACGGCCCGGGCCATATTTTTTCCAGCTCGACGCTGGGCACACCGGCTTCTGTCGAAAAGATTGCTTTGGCGGATTTGCAAAGTTTTTATGAACGCAATTATTCGCCGGCAGTTTCTCATATTGCCGTCGCCGGTAACATCACCAAAGAACAGGCAATCAAGCTCTTTGCGGCGTTAGAACAGAAGTGGCCGGCGAAAGAAGTTAAATTCACCGCCTATCCCGCGCCGCCGGCGGCTGAAAAAGCGCGTTTATATTTTGTCGACGTGCCCGGCGCCAAACAATCGCAAATTCGCGTCGGCTATCTGGCGCTGCCTTACACGCATCCCGATTACTACGCGACGACGGTGATGAACTATAAATTGGGCGGCAGCTTCAATGGGATTTTGAATCTCATTCTCCGCGAGCAGAAGGGATATACTTACGGTGCGCGCTCCACTTTCATTGGCACCCAGTATGCCGGCCCGTTCGTCGCCTCAGCCGGTGTGCGCTCGAACGCGACTTTGGAGTCTGCGCAAATTTTCAAAGACGAAATCGCCAAATACCGTGAGGGCCTATCAGAGGCGGATCTTGCATTCACCAAAAGCGCGTTGAGCCAGGCCAACGCGTTGCGTTTTGAAACGCTCGGTGCTTTGCGCGGCATGCTCGATCAAATTGCCACGCACAATCTGCCTTTCGATTATATTAAACAGCAGGAGAAAACTATATTGGAAATGACCAAGGAACGCCACAAAGCGCTGGCGCAGCAATATCTCGATCCCGACAAGCTGATTTATCTCATCGTTGGTGACGCGGCCACGCAGCTTGAAGGCCTCAAGCAGTTGGGCCTGGGCGATCCGATCTTGTTGGATAAAGACGGCAAACCGATCACGGTTAATTAATCTGCAGTTTTGTTTTCTGCCAGCGGTTTGGTTTTGGCCAAGCCGCTGGCATTTTTATTCGCATCGGAGGCGTGATGAAGCGGAAGATTTTTTTGCGGCTCGCCACAGTTTTTATTTTCCCCGCACAGGTTTTTGCTCAAGGCCAGACTTCTCCCTATACCGGCCAGCAGCAGCGCGAGATTAAAGCGCTTTCTGCCGCCGACATCAAAATGTATCTCGAAGGCCACGGCATGGGGCTCGCCAAAGCCGCGGAGTTGAATCATTATCCCGGCCCGCGCCATGTTTTGGATTTGGCGACGGAACTGAAACTGTCGCACGAACAATTTACCAAAACCCAGCAAGCTCACGACAAAATGCACACCGAAGCCGTGCGTTTGGGTAAATTGATCGTTGCCAAAGAAAAACAACTCGACAGCTTGTATGC
>CAYUVM010000852.1:0-2070 GCA_964447935.1 uncultured Cytophagia bacterium
AAACGGTTAAACAGCACATCGGGTTTTTGCCGTTTTAAAATGGCGTATTCTTGCCACAAGTAAGGTGCATTGCGCGCCAGGCGTTTCGGTTCATGCAAATACCGCTGCAATTGCGGCTTCAAACCAGCGCGAATTTTGTCAGAGAACGTTGGTTGCGCGCCCGGCTGCGGGGAACGCCATTCCAAATGCGCGGTGTGGCCGGTGCGATTAAGCGCGGCGATAAATTCCTTCGCTTTAATCGCCGAACCGGCCGAGATGCCGTCGATGTCCCAGAGGTAATTGAAGTATGTAATAACCACGAACTGACTCGAAGATTGAAGATCGAAGGTCGAAAATTGATGCTTGT
This sequence comes from uncultured Cytophagia bacterium, assembly GCA_964447935.1. GTDB lineage: Bacteria > Zhuqueibacterota > Zhuqueibacteria > Zhuqueibacterales > Zhuqueibacteraceae > Zhuqueibacter. The sequence continues at coordinate 347 of CAYUVM010000852.1, forward strand.
GAATTCTCAACTCGCAATTTTCGATTCCCGATTCACAATTTACTCCTGCCCTTGCCCTTTAACCAAAAATGGGCCGAGCGCAAGATAATCCAAATGACCGAGTTGAAACGCGCGAATCGCATCGTCCGGCGTGCAGACAATCGGCTCTTCGTGCATATTGAAGCTGGTGTTGATCACGCTCGGAATGCCGGTAAGTTTGAAATACTCTTTGACGATGCGATAATAACCCGGATTGGTTTTTTCATCGATCAACTGCGGGCGCGCGGTGTGATCGACGTGCACGGCTGCCGGCGATTTCGTGCGCATGAAATCCGTGCAATCAAACGTGATGGTCATGAACTTCGCCGGATACTCGGCGCCGTGCAGATTTTTATAACAGGTGTGCGCTTCTTCCGCGATGGTTACCGGCGCGAACGGCATGAACTCGGTGCGCTTCAGGCGATCATTGAGCCATTTGTTGACCGCGGGATCGGTGGCGGGATACATGATGGTGCGATTGCCCAAGGCGCGCGGGCCGTATTCCATCGCGCCGGCGCAACGGGCCACAACTTTGCCTTGCGTCAGTAGCTCCGCAACTTTAACGGCAATATCGGGATAATGTTCGAACGCAACGCCTTTACGGCGCAACGCTTCTTCCATTTGTTTGTCGGAATAATCCGGGCCGAGATAAGCATGCGGCAGATCGCTGCCGGTCGAGCCATTTTGGTTAATGTCGTAATACAACGCGCCGCCGGCGCAAACACCGCCGTCGCCCATATTCGGAAAAATATAAACGCGCTTCACGCCTGGCACTTCGAAGACGCGCTGGTTCAATTTCACGTTTGCAAAGATGCCGCCGGCCAAACAAACGCTGTCCACTTTATACTGTTCGATGGCATTCTTCACCAGTTCGGTGACGACTTCTTCAAAGCGACGCTGGAAAGCGGCAGCGATGTCTTCGCGCGAGTGGTTTGCAATCAAATCACGCATTAAACAATTTTGGCCAAACGGCAGATTTTTATGCCAAAGCTTGCCCATCATGTTCGGCGTGTGAATGCTGAGGCCGTCGCACTTCAACATGCCTTTGATGCGGTTGTAAACCGGCGAGTTGGAATCGCCAAACGCCGCGAGGCCGAGAATTTTACCTTCATGCCGGCCGCCGCGAAAGCCGAGCCAATTGGTGAGACTTTGATAATAGTGTCCGAGCGAATTGGGATAATAGCCGCGATGCACCGGTGTCAAGTTTTTGCCTTCGCCGACGCAGACCATCGTCGACACGAAATCGCCCCACGCATCGCCGGTGATGACAATCGCTTTTTGGAAACCGCTGGTGTAATAAGACGAGGCGGCGTGCGTCAAATGATGCTCGACGCGGTGCAATTGCGCGTGCGGAAACATCTCACGAAAACGCTTCTCGTATTTGCGATACAACAACGTCATGCGCGAGTAGGTTTTCATCAACAGGCCGCCGGAAATGAAAAGCTGACGGGCACGATCACCGAAGGTCGCTTCGCCATTGACGCCGGCAAAAACGCTTTGTGGATATTTCGGCAAAATATTCTTGAGAATGTCGTCACCCTTGCGCAGCTCCGGGATCACGACATGCTTGATGTCTTCTTTTTGCAAACCGGCAATATTCAACACCGCCTCGATGGAGCGCGTTGGAAATTGCGTGTCCATTTTAATGCGCGACAGGCGCTCTCCGCTGATCGCAGCCAGTATGCGCACACCTCTCACGATCACGG
>CAYUVM010000853.1:0-2068 GCA_964447935.1 uncultured Cytophagia bacterium
TTTTGTTTTTGATGGTAAATTTATTGAAGTGTTTGTTCAGCGTTTGGGTTAAATACGCAAAAGAATTAATTTTAAGGATGACTTTGCATGCGCGCCAGCGAATACACGGCGATGTTTAACGCGGAAACGGAACACTGGTGGTATAAAAATTTGCGCGACGAGGTTGTTTTTTGGGTGGAAACCTACAGCAAAGAACGAAAAAACGAGCAACCGATCCGTTTGCTCGATCTCGGTTGTGGCACGGGCGGCATGTTGCAACGTTTGCAAAAGCAGTTTAAAAACTTGCAAACAGTCGGCATGGATTATTACGCGCTCGCCCTAGATTTTGCCAAAAGCGTCACCAACGGCCCGTTGATCCAGGCGGATGCCAAACACATTCCGTTTCAGGCGGAATCGTTTGACATTATTGTTTGCCTCGATGTGCTTTACACCCGCGAAGTTTTTCCGGCGTTTGATGACGTGCTTGCCGAAACGCGCCGACTTTTGAAACCGGGCGGTGTGCTCATTTTGCAAGTGCCGGCTTTCCAGGCCTTATACAGCCAGCATGATGTCAATGTGCATGGCGTGCATCGTTTCACTGCGCCGGAAATTTCGGCGGGTCTGCACCGCGCCGGCTTTCGCCGCTTGAATGTTTACTACCGCTATAATTTGCTGCTTGCCATCGCTTGGCTGCAGCGAAAAGTTTTCCCTTCCCAAACAACGGGAAGTCACGTGGCCGTGCCCTCATTTTGGATTAATTCCGGGTTGTATCAATATAGCAAGCTGGAAAGCTTGGTCAATAAGCGCTGGCGTTTACCTTTGGGCTTATCGGTTTTTGCCGCCGCTTATCGTATCGTGCTTGCCTTGTTGAGCGACAACTTGTTGCTCCTCAAAGAATTGACGTTAATCACGATTTAACCGATCAAACTAAACTGGAGTTGAGCCTCGTGGCGCAGCAAAATTCTGCCGGATGGAACAAAACCGATCTTGGTGATTTGCAGCAAAAGCTGATGAAGCAAATTAAGATCCTGGAGATCGAACGGAATTTGGCCGGCCGCCGCGGCTTTTGGAAAGGCCTGCTCACCGGCGTGGCCGTGTTGCTGTTGTTGTTGGCCGGAACCGGTTTTATGATTTTACAAAATCCCGCAGCAACTTTGGAATTCGCCACCGATCATTTTCTGATGGATTACCTGGAAGGCCTGTTCGCCGGTTTTCCGGATGCTTACATGACCAACAACCGCGAGCGCGTGATTCAAACGCTGGACGATTTTACCAACGCTATGCAGTACCAACGCGTCAGCCCGGATGATTTTCGCGCCATCGCCAGACAGATGTTTGCGGCGCTGCAAGACCGCCGCCTCACCTATCAGGAATTGGATGGCTTGTTGGCAACAATGCAGGAAGCCGCCAAGCCGCCCGAGTAAATTGATATTCGATATTGTGGTTTGCACCGGGCGATGCCCGGTCTCGGTAGATTTTGCTTTTACCTTTCGCCACAAATCTTTATTTTATTCTTGATTGTGGTTTATGCCATGCTGCAAGATTTATTTTCGACAATGAAAAATCAAAAATCATTATATTATATTTTCACGCGATTATGAAGGCAATTTAAAAAGGATGCAGTTTGGATAATTCAAAAATTTTAAAAACCTTCGGTGTGTTTGCGTTCGGTTTGGCGGTCGGCGGTTTTGGCGCCGTCACCGTAGTGCGCGAAGCCGTTCCCTTACAAAATCACGTTTGGATGATTGCCATTAGCCTCGCCTGTGCCGTGCCCATTCTGCTCGGCCTGCTCGTGTGGTACATGCGGGTCGCGAATATTTGCCGCCAGATGCTCGGCCCCAAAGGCGGCGAAATGATCAACGCGATTTTGACGTTTCAATTAGTAAGTAATGCGCTGCTGATCTTGATTCTCATGAGTATTTTTTATGCCGCCATCGCCTGAAAGCGAGCGCCGGCGCATTCCGGTTTTGGTGTACCATCGTGTCGATACGGAAGCGGACTCGACCTGGCGGCGCTTCTGCGTCGCACCGCAAAATTTTGCCGATCAAATGCGTTGGCTGGCGCATCAAGGATTCACCACCATTCGTCT
>CAYUVM010000854.1:0-2067 GCA_964447935.1 uncultured Cytophagia bacterium
TCGCCTATTATCTTAAAGGCGATTTCAAGAACGCGCTGCGGTGTTATCAGGAGTGTATGAAATTTTCCAAAAGCAACGACGACATGCTTTGCGCGACCAGCGACTGGTTGTACATGACGTATCGCCGGCTCGGACGAACTGACGACGCGAAAAAAGTTCTCGAGCCGATTTCGGAAAATATGAAGATCATCGAGAATTTTTCTTATCACAAACGCTTGCTGATGTACAAAGGCGTTGTGGCGCCGGATTCGCTGCTCGATGCGAAAAACGCCACCGATCTCGACATTGCCACCCAAGGCTACGGCGTGGGGAATTGGTATTTTTACAACGGGCAAACCGAAAAGGCAAAGGAGATTTTCGCGAGGGTGATTAAAGGCAAGTATTGGGCGGCGTTTGGTTATATTGCAGCGGAGGCGGATTTAAAAAGAATGGAAAAACAAAAATAAGCGCAGTATCGATCAATGTAGCCCCGGCCCCTTGTGGGCCGTTATTGAAGTTACAACTCTCTATTGCTTTTTTTACATTTTGCGCTAACTTGTCAAATCAAAGTTTACCGTTCGGACGGTAAATAACGGAAAACAATCCGTTGGAATTAAACCTTTGTTCTCATGAGGGGCTTATGCTCGAACTCTCCTTCGAATTGAAAAGTATACTTGATCTAAATTGGTTTCAGCGTCTTCCGATCATTTTTTCCATAAAGGAGTAATGAAGATGAAGATTATCACCCCAGCCGAAATAGAGAAAGTTGCCTGGCAAGGCAAATTAGTATCGCCGCAGGTTACGGTAACGCGAGGCCCATCACCATCGGAAGAAGCGCTCGTCACTCTTGGCGAGCCGGTGTGGTGGCTGGCTGAGCAAGCCATGGAAAGCCAGATTAGTAAAAAATGGACGCCGCCTGCAGATAAACGCCGCTATCTGCTTGTGCGTTTGGCTTGCACGCTGCATCCGCCCGCCGGCAGCCATACCCATTATTTTGATGCCACGTTGAGCGTTAAGCTCAGCGCAATGCGTGGCGATCCCAATGTACGCGCCGACGATCTTTTTCCGATGCGTCTTGCCGTTGATTCCAAACACAACTTCAGTTTTAAATTGACCCCCGGATTAAAATTTGCGGAAACGCTCGAGGCCAATTTACTGGAAGCCGGTGCCGACATCGATTATGTAAAAACGTTTCCGGTCATTCAAGGCTTCGGATTGGGAGAGAGCCAGCCTTACTGGCGCTTTTCCAAACACGCCAAGTATCCACTGCTGGGTTCGCAGTGCGTCTATGCCGTCGTCTCCGCGCCGCCGAACGCCGCCGGCATACAATTCCATTTCGATTTGACCGCAACACTGGAAACCCGTTTTGGCCCGATTCGCTACGGGCTGCCAACCGATGTGCAAAAAACTTTGCAACGAAATTACTCATTTTCCTCATGAGGGGCTTATGCTCGAACTCTCCCTCCGCTTTGAATCAGACGAAAAGCAAGAAGACGCGCCAATCAATGTCTCTTTGCTTCGCCTCGATACCGGATCATCGACCAAACAAACCGAATTCCAACCGCCGCTCGACGACGCCGTGCTCGCGGATTTGCGCTGGTATTTGGAAACCTTCTCGATTTGGCCCACCGGCCCGGATTATATTCGCGCCAACAACATCGAAGCCAAGCTCGAAGACTGGGGACGCAGCTTGTTGGAAAGCGCCACCCGCGAACGCGAGGCCGCCCAGCTCTGGCAGCAATTTCTCGATGCCGATGGCGACGGCAAGCTCGTCACCATCGACGCCACCGATCCGCGCGTGTTGCGTTTGCCGTGGGAATTGCTCGCCGATGAAAGCGGCCATCTCTTTCCGCGCGGCCTCAGCGTGCGCCGGCGCTTGCGCAAAACCACTGCGACGCCCACCAAACCCTTCAGCCTGCCGGTGCGCGTGTTGATGGTCATCTCCCGTCCGGAAGAGGCCGGCTTCATCGACCCGCGCGCCGATGCCCTCGCCCTGCTCGAGGCTTTGGACGGCCTCGGCGACGCTGCCGAAGTCGAATTTCTTTATCCGCCCACGCTCGCGGCCTTGACCAAACGCCTGCGCGACAA
>CAYUVM010000855.1:0-2067 GCA_964447935.1 uncultured Cytophagia bacterium
ATATAAAGTTAAATATGTGACGCAAATCTTCGCCGCCAGCCTTCTGGTCATCGCCGGTATTAAAACCGATTTCGTGCCATTTCCGTTTTTAAATGGGGTCATTACTATCGCGTGGGTTGTTGGCATTACCAACGCCTTTAATTTACTCGACAATATGGATGGCCTCTCTGCCGGGGTGGCAACGATTGCAGCGTTGATTTTCTTCGTGATCACCATCGCGCAGGGACAAGTGTTTTCGGCGATGATTTTTGCGCTGTTCATCGGTGCGGTGAGCGGCTTTCTTGTCCACAATTTTCATCCAGCGAAAATTTTTATGGGCGACACCGGCAGTTTGTTTATCGGTTACCTACTTGCGACCCTTTCACTCACCAGCAGCTATGTCGTGCCGGCCAGCGTCAACTTGCTGCCGGTCATTTCTCCTTTGCTCATTCTTAGTCTGCCGATTTTTGATACGCTTTCGGTAATGTTCATTCGCCATCGGGAAAACCGGCCATTGTTCATCGGCGACCGCCGCCATTTTTCGCATCGCCTCGTCGAGCTTGGTATGAGTCAGCGCGGCACCGTTATTTTCATTTATCTCATCGCGCTCAGCATTGGCGCCGCTGCCGCGCTCCTGCCCTATTTGCCGTTGTGGGGCCAGCTTTTGGTGCTTTTGCAAACGGTGGCCATTTACACGATGATCGCGATATTAATGTATATTGCCAAACGTCAAAATTAAGCCACTGAAATGGCTTCTTAAATAATCCACCAAGGAGATCTCATGGCGAGAGCAACGAATAACGGCCGCTGTGTGTTTTGTAAAGGTGTGTTTAGCAAACAAACGATGGCGAAGCATCTCGCTGTCTGCGAGAAAAATAAAAGCGCGTCCAAAGGGGCAACCGAGCAAACAGTTTACCGTTTACTCGTCGAGGGTTTACAGGCGCCGGAGTATTGGCTTCATCTTGAAGCTTCCGGCAGCGCAAAACTGAAAGATTTGGATGATCTTCTCCGCGAAGTCTGGTTGGAATGCTGTGGGCATCTGAGCGTATTCAACATCAATGGGCAAAATTATTCAGTTTCACCCATGCAAGGTTTTGGTGACAAGAGTATGAATATCCTACTGGATAAAATTCTTACGTCGAAAATGAAATTCTCACACGAATATGATATGGGCACAACTACCGAATTGACCGTTAAAGTTTTAGCCGCGGGAACGGCGCAGATGAAGCGCGGCGAGATCAAATTAGCGGCGCGCAATGAGCCGCCGGTGTATCAATGCAGTGTCTGCAAAGAAATCGCCACGCAAATTTGCAGCCAGTGCGTATTTGATGGCAATCCATTCGTCTGTGCTGACTGTGCCGAAGAACACGAATGCGGCGAAGAGATGTTATTACCGGTCGTGAATTCGCCGCGCATGGGCATGTGCGGCTACACAGGCGACTAAACTTTTTCTTGCAAGAAACCAACTCTTTTGTTATCTTGACTCGAACTTAACCTTGAATCCAATGCCGACTATTTACCTCATCGACGCCAGCCCTTACATTTTTCGCGCTTATTTTTCCATTCCTTCAACCGTGCATGCTCCAGACGGTTCGCCAACCAATGCGGTTTATGGTTACACGGCTTTTCTGCTCGACTTGATTAAAAAAGCGGAGCCGACGCATATTGCTGTGGCGTTTGATGGCAGTCTTACGAGTTCCTTCCGCAATGAATTTTACCCGCAATACAAAGCTAACCGCGAGTTGCCCGATTCAGCGCTCACCGCACAGCTCGAGGCGTGCTGGCAAGTTACGGAAGCGTTGGGCATGAAAGCATATATTGATGATCGGTACGAAGCGGATGACATTATCGGCACGATCATCGCAAAGTTGGTGAAAAAAGATGGCGATTTTGTGGTTGTGTCCAGCGACAAGGATTTGGCCCAACTCGTCAACAAACGCATCAGGCTTTGGGATTTTGCAAAAGACCGGCGTTTCGATGAGAAAGCGGTGAAGCAACATTTTGGGGTGCGCGCCGATCAAATCGTCGATCTGCTGGCGTTGCTCGGAGACGCCGTCGCTAATATTCCCGGGGTCCAAGGCATCGCCG
>CAYUVM010000856.1:0-2047 GCA_964447935.1 uncultured Cytophagia bacterium
TTGAATCATGAGTTCAAAAAATCCATCATCATGGTGACGCACGATCAACGCGCTGCCGACAAAGCGCACACGGTTCGCCATCTGGATAAAGGAGAATTGGTATGAAAATTCTCAAACTGATTTTGAAAAACACCTTGCGCCATCCATTGCGCACGATCCTGACTTTTCTCGGCATCGCCATCGTCACCTTTGCTTTTGGGTTTATTCGTACGGCAATTAGCGCGTGGTATGCCGGCGTGGAAGCTTCGGCACAAAACCGCATGGTCGTGCTCAATGCCACCTCGCTGACGTTTCCATTGCCGCTCTCTTATCGCGAAAAAATTGCGCAAATTCCCGGCGTGCAAAGCGTCGGCATCGGCAACTGGTTCGGCGCCTATTATAAGGATCCCAAAGATTTTTTTGCCAACTTCGCGGTTGATGAGAAGTATCTGGCGATGTATTCAGAGTTCGTCCTGCCGCCGGAGCAATTGGCCGCTTATCAGCAAGAGCGTAATGCCTGTGTCATCGGGCGCAAGCTGGCGAACCGTTTTGGCTGGAAGCTCGGCGACGTCGTGCAGCTCACCGGCACGATTTACTACGGGCAATGGGACTTTGTGGTGCGCGGCATTTACGACGGCGCGCAAGCCACAACCGAGGAAACGGCGTTCCTGTTTCTTTGGGAATACGTCATCGAGCGTTTGAAACAGGAAAGCCCGGAACTGGCGGATTATCCCGGCTGGTTCGTGGTTCAAATCGCCGACGGCGCTAATCCCATTGCCATCGGCGAGATGATTGACGGCAATTTTAAAAACAGCTCGGCAGAAACCAAAACTGAGACCGAGCGCGCGTTCAATCTCAGCTTTATCGCCATGGCCGGCACGATTATGACGGCCATGGAAGTCATCTCGATCGTCGTGGTGCTCATTATCCTTTTGGTTCTGGCCAACACCATGGCGATGACCGCACGCGAGCGTATGGCGGAATATGCTGTGCTCAAAACCCTAGGTTTCCGGCCGTTTCACCTCGTCGGTTTGATCGGCGGCGAATCGCTGTTCATCGCGATGGCCGGTTTCGCCGTCGGCCTCGGTACGCTGCTCTTCATCTTCAAAAACTTCTCGGTCGTCATTACCAAGCTCTCGAACGGATTTTTTGGCATCTTCAATTTAACCGACAACACCATCGCCTTGACTTTCGCCTCGGCCTTGATGGTGGGCATTATTGCTGCGATCTTCCCAACATGGCGCGCCGTGCGCATGCGCATTGCCGATGGATTGCATCGCGTCGCCTAAAACGTAATTTCTCAAACTTTCAATCATCGTATGAAAATCCCTCTCAGTTATAGTTTTCGGAATTTATGGACGCGGCGCTTGACCACCGGCCTTACAGTCTTGGGCATTGCGCTTGTCGTCTTCGTGTTTGCGGCCACGTTGATGCTCTCCAATGGGCTGCGCGAGGCGATGGTTTCCACCGGCGCGGATGAGAACGTCATCGTCATTCGAAAATCGGCTCTTTCCGAAGGGCAAAGCTTTGTTAGCCGCGAGCAAGCGAATATCGTCAAAACGCAACCTGAAATTGTGACCTTGGGCGACGGCACACCGATGGCCACGAGTGACGTGGTGGTGTCGATCAACGTTCCCAAGCGCGGCAGCAATGGGTTGACCAATTTGATCATTCGCGGCGTGTCCAGCCAAGCGTTGGAAATTCGCAAACACCAGGTCACATTGGTTAGCGGACGCCTATATCAGGCGGGCCTGCAGGAAGTCATTATCGGGAAAGCCGTGCATGAACGTTTTCAAGGTTTTGATCTCGGCGGCACGTTCCGTATGGCCGGCACGGTGTGGACGATTGTCGGCATCTTCGACGGCCACGGCACTGGCTTCGATTCTGAAGCTTGGGGCGACGTCGAGATCATGCTGCCCGCCATTCGCCGCCCGGCTTTTTCTTCCGTGACGGTGCGCTTGCAAGATACCAGCTCGTTTAAAGCATTGAAAGCGCGGCTGGAGCATGACCCCCGCATGACCGTGGATCTCAAACGCGAAAAGCAATATTACGACGAACAATCCCAGGG
>CAYUVM010000857.1:0-2044 GCA_964447935.1 uncultured Cytophagia bacterium
CATGATCGCCGCGTGGGTGAGCGCCGCCAGCAGGATTTTTTTGGGCGGCCGTTCACGGTTTATATATTTCGCACGATGAAAGTGGACGCCGAATAACATAGCGGCGCCGTGTGGGCGCAAAAAAATGATCCGCGCGTCACGCGCATGGGTCGCATTTTGCGCTTTATTCACATGGATGAAATTCCGCAATTTTTCAATGTACTCTGCGGCGAGATGAGCCTGGTCGGTCCGCGCCCGGAACGGCCGCAAATTATGACGAAGTTGATCGAAGATATTCCACGCTTTCCGGAACGCTTGCAGGTGAAGCCTGGCATTACCGGTATCGCCCAGATTTATTGCGGCTACGACGAAACGATCGATGATGCGCGTGAAAAACTGCGCTATGATTTACTGTATGTGAAAAACTCGACGTTTAAAAACGATGTACAGATTATGTTAAAAACGCTGTGGATGATCATCAATGGCCGCGAAGTGATCAAACCCTGAGTCGGAGGTTTCAGATTCAGACAAGGAGTTCGTGATGTTGTCTCACCTTTGGTTGTGCTGTGAGGGCGGACGAGAGAGCAGGTTATTTAGGGATTTTTTTCATCGACTTTCAAAGGTTTTGACCGTGGCATTCTTGCGTCAAGTGCTCAGTGGCTTCATGGTTTGTCTTCTTGTAGGCAGCCACCGGCTGGCGGCACAAACACCCGAACCGGCTTCGAATTATACGCGCGCCGAAGAGGCCAAAACAGAAGCCCGGATTCAAATTTTGACCCGCCCAATGGCAGCGACGGTTTGGTTGGACGGCGAGTATTCAATGACCGGCCATACACCTTACACGATTACGCATTTCCTGCGCGGCCGGTATCGCATTTATGCCACCAAAATGGGTTATGAAGATAATCAAAAGGATTATTTTTTCAATGGGCAGGGCGACGATAAACTCACAATCAAACTTTCTCCCAAGACCCGGTTTAAAGCCGTGTGGAAATCGGCATACCTGCCGGGGTCGGGGCAAGTTTATAGCGACCATCGGACCCAGGGTGCCGTTATCGGATTGATGCAATTCAGCGCTGCCGGCGTTTTGCTGTATCGCCAGATAAAATATAATGACGCCTTAAATGGCTATAACACGGCTTTAAAAAATTTTCAAGCCAGCCAGAAAACGCAGGATGGACAGGCGGATTTGATTGCGCAAGTGGTTGCGCGTAAAGCCCTTCTCGATGACAACTACGAATTGCGGAAACGCTGGCTGATGGTGACCGGTTTGATTTACGCCTATAATTTACTCGATGCCTTGATTTTTTTTCCAGCTTATCATCACGGTGATGCTGAAGTGAAGATTTCGCTCGAGCCACAGTGGCCAGAACGGCATCCGGCGATTGGCTTAAATGTGCAAGCAACTTTTTGATGAAATGGTGTTGACAATGCGCCAAAGGAATTTAATCTCCAAACTCGCTTTCGCCGCCGCGTTTGCGTGTATGTGTGTGATCGTCGGGAGTTGTACTAAAAAACCGACCGACCCCGTTTTTCCCAAGGACAACCAGTTCCCGCCACAACCACGCGATCTCGCCGTGTCGGTTGATGACCAACAGGCGACACTGATTTGGGAGGTTGACAACGCAACTACGATAAAGTTTTACCGCATCTATCGCCGCGACACGGCCACCACGACGTTCGCGGTCATCGATACCTCGTTGGATCGCATTCATATCGACCGTACCGTAAAAAATGAGACCCAGTATTTTTATCAAGTCAGCGCCGTCAATAACAGCGGTTTTGAAAGCAAGCGCTCGGCAAGTATCATCGCCACGCCGTTCTCGCTGGCTTCGTTAATTATTGCGACCGGTGCGGATTATATTTCGCAACGGGAAATTCAACTTAAGCTCTCCGCCCCGGCGCGCACCGCGTTGATGAAATTGAGCAACGATGTGCTTTTTACCAACGCTTCGTGGCAACGTTTTGAGTCGACAGTCTCCTGGATTTTGTCTTTTGGCGATGGGGTAAAAACGGTTTATGCCAAGTTTCGCGACGCCGACGGCAAAGAAAATCCGCAGGTCGT
>CAYUVM010000858.1:0-2040 GCA_964447935.1 uncultured Cytophagia bacterium
CGTTGAACGAATAAATGTAACCGCCGCCATCGCCGAGATAACTCCACCGCGCCGCCTGCACCGCGCCGGAAATTTTCAAGGCCAATTCATAAAAATTTTGCTCCCACGCATTGGCGGCAATGCGGCCCGCGCGCATCAGTCGCCACAGATTGCCGTAGGTGCTGACATTGTTAAACCCGTGATCGTGCACCCCGATGTGGCTCACATGCGTTGCCATTGACTTAACAATTGCCTCGCGGCCCAGCGCGAGAAATTCTTTTTCATCGGTCGCATCAAATTGCAAAATCGCTGCGCCAAATTGAAAGCCCTGCGTCCATTCCGTCCACCCGCGCGCCGTGTATTTGCCTTTCACCGTAAACACCGGCGCCCCTGCATGGGAATCCCAGGTTTTGTGCAAACTGCGAATCTTTTTTGCGGAGAGTTCAAAAAGATATTGAAGCTGCGGCAGCAACTTTGTGGGGCTGAGAGAAGAGTCGATATTAAGCATAGTTTGCAGTAAAGCCTTCTTATTTGAATACAAAGTCATAGCGCCTAAAGGCGCTACTACGAACTATAAAATTGACAGGTGAAATCCACCATCAACATTAATCACCTCCCCGGTGCTAAACGGAAAATCACCACGTGCAATCGCAACGACAGCTTTGGCCACGTCTTCGGGTTGGCCCCAGCGTTGGATTGGCGATAAACCTTCCGCGATGAGACGATCATACTTCTCTTTCACGTTCGCCGTCATGTCAGTTGCAATCACGCCCGGACGAATTTCATAAACATTGATGCCGTACTCAGCGAGACGCACGGCAAACAGTTTTGTCATCATCGCCAAACCGGCTTTGGAAACACAATAATCGCCGCGATTCACGCTGGCCGTATAAGCCGAGATCGAATTGATCGTGACAATTTTCGGCTGGCAACTCGCCTCGTGTTGCCGCTGTTGGATCATCCATTGGGCGACGGCTTGTGTGAGAAAATACGGGCCTCTTAAATTTACGCCGAGCAAATGATCAAAACTTTCCTCGCCCGCCTCGAGAATATCGGCACGAACGGCCGGGGCAATTCCGGCGTTATTCACCAGCAAATCCAATCGGCCCAATTTTTCCCGGGTAAAATCCACGAGCCGGTCGCGCTCGGCAGCCCGGCTAATATCCGCGCGGCAAATTTCCGCGCGAATCTTGTTATTCTGTTGTATCGCGTCGGCTTGCGTTTGTTCGGCAGCTTGTTGATTTGACGTGTAATTGATGACAACGTCAAAGCCGGTTTGGCTTAAAGCCAACGCGATGGCGCGGCCAATGCCGCGGCTCGCGCCGGTGATAAGTGCAACAGGGTTCATGATTACTTTCGAAGAGTTATTGGCCGGTCAATCAATGCTGTTTACGAGTTTATCATTTAATACGCTGCCAATTCATACGCTCGTTCGTAGGCCGCAATCACCACGTCGAGATCGGTGTCATCCTGAATCATATGCGAACCCGAAAAGATGAACGGGCCGCTGTCTTTGAGGATAGAAAAAACCCGTTCGACCTCGAGACGAATTTCCGCCGGCGTCATCACGGGTAATGCGGTGATCGTATCCAACCCGCCCATGATGCAATAGCGCGGGCCTAATTGCTCGCGCGTATGTTGCGGGGACATGCCGGAAGATTCCTGCACCGGGTGCAAGCCCGCGATGCCAAGTTGCATGATGCCATCCAGCACCAGCGTCACATCGCCATCGCTGTGCAACAACACGGGAACGTGGTAACGCTGGGCGCGCTCAAAAATAATTTTCATCGCCGGATAAATCATGTCCCACCACATCTTCGGGCTGAACATCATTGTGCTTTGCTGGCCCCAATCATCAGAAAGCTCGATGACGTCGACGCCGGCCTTGATCGCATTCTCCACGCCATCGGCGGTCCATTCCGCGAGCTTCATAAACATGCGGCGATTTTTCTCCGGCTCCGCCGCCATGTTGAGCAAGGCCATTTCCGTGCCCGGCAAGCCGTCATGCTCATAAAGAAATTGCGACAATTCAAACACGCCCCAGGCATGACAAAACACCGC
>CAYUVM010000859.1:0-2034 GCA_964447935.1 uncultured Cytophagia bacterium
CGGCAAACCGGACTTGCCGGTGGTGTAAATGGACCAACCCGACTCGTTAAATTTTACCAAGCCCGCCGTGGTTGCAATCCACTTGGCATTGTCGCGGTCGATTGCAATTGCGTGCACATTCCCGTTCGGCAATGGCGAGTTTTTTGAATCATACATGATCCAGGTGTTGCCGTCAAAGCGCGCCACGCCGCCGCCCCACGCCCCGATCCATTTGTTGCCGTTGTGATCTACCGCTATCGCGCTGATCTGGCTGCCGGTGAGGCCGGAAGCGGCATATTTATAAGTCGTCCAGTTGACGCCGTCGAATTGCACCAACCCACTGCCCCAAGTGCCGAGCCACATGTTGCGCATTTGATCGAAAGCGATGGCGCGCACATCCAATCGCGGCAGCCCGGAATTGGAGGTGTCGTACACCGTCCACGTGGTACCGTTGAATTTAACCAGGCCGTTGATCGTCGCAATCAGCTTGTTCGTGCTGTCATCAAGGGCAATGACATAGACGCGGTTGCTCGGTAAACCGGAATTGGTTTTATTGTAGAAAATTTTTTCGCGAGTAATTTTGTTGCATTGCAGGAGACCGCCATTGGTGCCGACCCACAAAAAAGCGCCGTCATCGGCCAACGCATTGACGGCGTCGCCGTTGGTGTAATTCAGCCACGGAGAATCTTGCGCTGAAACTCCGGTGGTGAGAAAGCAGCCGCAGAAAAGTAGCAAACAAAAAAATTTTAAGGCCAAATCCATTTTGCCATTCATCGGGTTGACGTTGTATCAAAAACTCCACAGACATTACCCTTTGTTTTAAAAATACAGCAATCGAGCCATTTTGCGGAAAAAAGAACGCCCTGAAATTAAACGCAGGGCGTTAAAATTGTTACAGCAAATTGGAAAGTGCCTTATTTAAAGACTAACGTGGCGAGCCGTAACCAAAAGAAATTAAACACAGAGAAAACGGAGCAAACAGAGACAACAATACTTGAAAACCCGCTTTGGCTTTGCAATCTCTGTTGCCTCGGTTTTCTCTGTATTGAAAAGCCTTTGCTTCTTTTGTAAAGAAACCACTTGTAACAGGCTAACACGAAATAGCAAGAGGCCTTCAGGCAAAAAACAAAACGTCACCGTAACAATACCATTCGTTTCGTCTGTTTCGTTTCGCCCGCGAACAACTGGTAAATATAAATGCCAGAAGCCACCGTGGCACCGTCGCGATTTTGGCCGTCCCACGTCACGGCATAATTTCCCGGAAACATTTTTTCATCGACTAAAACCCGCAACAACTCGCCAAGTGCATTGTAAATTCTTAGTTGCACGCGTGTTCCCTCCACAACCCGCGCCGGCACACTAAAACGAATTGTCGTCGTCGGATTGAATGGATTAGGATAATTTTGCGACAGTAAAAATTCCGTGGGGACGGGCAACAATTCTAGCGCATGATCAATTTCATGCGCCTGGTCAATCAACAGCACTTCGGCGCGCGCACCAGCGGGTCCATCAAATTCAAAACGAATGCGATTCTCCCCAGCATGTAAATATTTTTGCAAATCGATCGCCACTTCGCCAGTTAACGGTAAATGATAGCTGTTCAAATTATTCGCCCGGCCCTCGGGGGAGGAGAGCAGGCTGAATAAATTGCCATTTAAATCAATGCGAATCTTCGTCAAACCTTGGTTCGTCAATCTTAGATAACGATCAATTGGGCGAAACTTGACTTCAAACGGCTGATGTTTGCGTTCTACGTCCAGCTCAAATAAAATTGGATCACAAATGTGCGTATTGCCGCAAACATCAGTAATTTTTAGATCGAAACCGAGATAATCAGCTTCGCCAAGATCATCGAGACGATAATTCACCGTTTTCGCGCCCGGAACAAAAGGCGCGACAGTGAGCTTGGCATTAAACAAAAACAACGGCTCGATTTTCGCGATGCCGCTCTCAAAATCGGATATCGTGCCGGTTATCGATTTATAGCCGGGATTGATTGTTCATTCCGGCGGCGTTGTATCGGTGAGCACCGTCACCAGCGACGTGTCACGGCAG
>CAYUVM010000860.1:0-2018 GCA_964447935.1 uncultured Cytophagia bacterium
ACGCTCGCGATTCGTCTGGCAGAACTGGGCGCGCAGGTTACGGTCGTCGACTCGCTCATTGATGAATACGGCGGCAACCTGTTTAATTTGCACGGCTACGAAGAACGGATCCGGGTCAATATCGCCGATGTGCGCACCGCTCCGACGATGAACTATCTCGTGCGCGGTCAGGATTATATTTTTAATTTGGCCGGGCAAGTGAGCCACTTGGATAGCATGGAAGATCCCTACACGGATCTTGAAATTAACTGCCGCAGCCAACTGTCGATTCTCGAAGCGTGCCGGAAATTTAATCCGGGCGTTAAAATCGTTTTTGCCGCGACCCGCCAACAATATGGCAAACCGCAATATCTCCCGGTTGACGAGCGGCATTTGATGATTCCGACTGACGTCAATGGCATCAATAAAATTGCTGGCGAAATGTATCATTTGTTGTATAATAATGTGTACGGCATTCGCGCTTGTTCCCTGCGATTGACGAACACCTACGGCCCGCGCATGTTGCTGAAACATAACCGGCAGGGTTTCGTCGGCGTATTCATCCGGCAGGCGATAAACGGTGAAGAACTAAAAATATTCGGCGATGGCAAACAACGCCGCGATTTTAATTATGTTGATGACGTGGTGGAGGCTTTTCTGCTGGCGGGCGCCGACGAGCGCGCCAACGGCGAGGCCTTCAATCTCGGCGGCGCCGAGATTTTCAATCATTTGGATTTTGTCAAAACATTGATTGCGATTGCCGGCAGCGGGTCGTATACGATTGTGCCGTTTCCCGAAAATAAAAAGAAAATTGATATCGGTGATTATTACGGTAATTACCAGAAATTTCATGCGCTCGCCGGCTGGGAGCCGAAAATAAATTTAGCGACCGGCCTGGAAAAAACCATAGTTTATTTTCGACAGCATAAAGAACATTATTGGCCTAAATAAAAATGAACGTACCGTTTCTTGATCTCTCGCGCCAATATCTGGCGATGAAAAATGAAATTGACGCAGCGATGGCCCGCGTCTTTGCCCGCGCCTGGTTTATTTTGGGCGAAGAAGGCGAAGCCTTCGAACGTGAATTTGCGGATTATCTCGGCGCGCAACATGGCGTTGGCTGCGGCTCGGGAACGGAAGCCTTGCATCTGGCCTTGCTGGCCTGCGGCGTCGAACCCGGCGATGAAGTCATCACTGTGCCGAACACGGCGGTGCCGACCATCTCCGGTATTTCTTTCGCGAATGCCGTGCCGAAATTGGTTGATATCGACCCCGTAACTTACACGATGGATGTTCGTCAGGTTGAAGCCGCGATCACGCCGCGTACAAAAGTGATTATGCCGGTGCATTTGTACGGCCAGGCTGCGGATTTGACGCCACTGCTTGAAATTGCCCGCCAACACAATTTACGCTTAGTTGAAGATGTTTGTCAGGGGCATGGGGCAACGTACGGCGAACACCGGACCGGCGTGTTGGGCGATGTCGGGTGTTTTAGTTTTTATCCAAGCAAAAATCTGGGCGCTTATGGAGACGGCGGTTTTGTGTGCACCAACGATCCGGAACTCGATAAGCGTTTACGCCTGTTGCGCAATTACGGCCAGACCAAACGCTACTACCACGCGATCAAAGGCTTTAATAGCCGGCTGGATGAATTGCAAGCCGCGATGCTTCGCGCGAAGCTCGTACATCTCGACAAATGGAACGAGAGCCGCGGCGCCCTGGCCAAAAGATTCGATACGCTGCTGCACGACTTGCCAATTACTTTACCACAGCCGGCGGCATGGGGTAAACATGTTTTTCATTTATACGTGATTCGCACGGCACAACGCGATCAACTCTGCGCGTTTTTAACGGAGCGCGGCATTCAAACCATTATTCATTATCCCGTGCCGGTGCACATGCAGGAAGCATATCGCGATTTGAATATTCCGGCAGGTTCGTTACCGGAAGCGGAGAAAGCCGCACGCGAAATCGTTTCGCTGCCGTTTTATCCGGAAATACGCGAAGATGAGATCGAGTTTTTAGTTACAACGCTGAAG
>CAYUVM010000861.1:0-2014 GCA_964447935.1 uncultured Cytophagia bacterium
CCGCAACCCTGTTTTTACAGCCTGAAACCACGAAGTCAGAAAGTTGAGTTAATAATGTCGTCAAATCCACTTCGCACAGAATTTCTCTCCGGTTCGCGGCGTGCGCTGGCGAAATTGATTTCTGCGGTCGAAAATGATGGCGTGCTGGCACGCGAGGTTTTGGACGAGCTTTACAGTAAAGCCGGCCGCGCGTATCGTCTCGGCATCACCGGACCGCCGGGCGCCGGCAAATCGACATTGGTGGATCAGCTTGCGAAAACGATTCGTGCGACTGGTCAAACTGTCGGCATTATCGCCGTCGATCCCACGAGTCCATTCACCGGCGGGGCGTTACTTGGCGATCGCGTGCGCATGCACGATCTCACCACCGATCCCGGCGTGTTCATTCGCAGTATGGCCACGCGCGGCTCGCTCGGCGGGCTGTCGCAAAAAGCGCAGGACGCCGCCGACGTGCTCGATATTTTCGGCAAGGATTTCATTGTTTTTGAAACCGTCGGCGTCGGTCAATCCGAGCTTGATATTGTTGAAGCCGCCGATACCGTCGTCGTCATCCTCGTGCCGGAGAGTGGCGATTCCGTGCAGGCGATGAAAGCCGGCCTGATGGAAATCGCCGATATTTTCGTGCTTAACAAATCCGACCGCGACGGCGCACAACGCGCCGTGCAGGAATTGGAGACGATTTTGCATCTCCGCGCCGCGGCTGCGTGGAATCCGCCGGTCGTTCCAACTGTGGCTTCGGCTGGTAAAGGCATCGCGGAAGTTTGGGAAAAAATCCAGTTGCATCGTGAATTTCTCGCGTCGGATGGCCGCCTCATGGCCAAACGCAAACAGCGATTGGAGAAAAAGATTCATGAACTCGTGAGCCGCCGTTTGAAGCAGGAATTTTGGGATGAAGAGGCGCAACGGGTTTTAAATTCGAGCCTGGAGAATTTTCAGAATCAAAAACTTTCACCGTACCGGATTGTGGATGCATTATTAAAACAGTTCAAGATTTCATTCAAGAATAAATAATAGCGCGGAAAGTTATGAGCAGCGGCAAACCGAACTTTTTTAACCAATAGCCCACGGGAGCCAACTATGTCTGACAAAAAATCAAAATTTGAACAAGAACGCCAACGCTGGGAAAAGACGACCGCGGCGCAGGCCAAAGATCGCCCCGTCAAATTTATGACGACGTCGAGCGTTCCGATCCAGGCGCTTTATGGGCCGGAGGACATGCAGCACATTGATTTTGATCGCGACATCAGTTTTCCGGGTGAGTTTCCCTACACGCGCGGCATTCACGCCAACATGCATCGCGGGCGGTTGTGGACGATGCGGCAGTTTGCCGGTTTTGGCACCGCGGCGGACACCAACCAGCGTTTTAAATATCTGCTCGAACATGGCCAGACCGGGCTCTCCACTGCCTTTGATTTACCGACGTTGATGGGACGCGACTCCGATGATCCGCTCTCCGAAGGTGAAGTCGGCATTTGCGGCGTGGCGATTTCTTCGTTGCGTGATATGGAGCGGCTGTTCGAGGGCATTCCGCTGGATAAAGTCAGCACCTCGATGACCATCAACTCGCCGGCGGCGATGCTGCTGGCGTTTTATATTTGCGTTGCCGAAAAACAAGGCGTGCCGCCGGCAAAGCTGCGAGGCACGTTGCAAAACGATATTCTCAAAGAATACATCGCGCAAAAAGAATTCATTTTTCCGCCCGAGCCGTCGATGAAAATTGTGGTGGACACCATTCAGTATTGCGCGCAAAACGTGCCGGAGTGGAACACGATTTCGGTGAGCGGCTATCACATTCGCGAAGCCGGCAGCACGGCGGCGCAGGAATTGGCCTTCACGCTCGCCGATGGTTTTGCTTATGTCGAAGCCGCCGTGGCCGCCGGCATGAGTGTCGATGAGTTTGCGCCACGGCTTTCTTTCTTTTTTAATTCGCATCTCGATTTTTTTGAGGAGATCGCCAAGTTCCGCGCCGCCCGCCGCATCTGGGCGCGCCGCATGCGGGACAAATACGGCGCGA
>CAYUVM010000862.1:0-2012 GCA_964447935.1 uncultured Cytophagia bacterium
TTCGCTGCAAATCATGCCGCCGAGACAGCCTTGAATGGTCATGCCGCAGCCGCAATAGCATGCCAGGCTGCTCTGGATTTCCGTTTGCAAGGCGCGTTGCGCCGGCGTCGACTCGGTTTGCGCGAGGCTCAACCCGGCGCATAGGAGAAAAAATATCAGCGTGTATATCTTTTTCATTAGAAAAACCTCGATGCGTTAATTCTTTGCCATTTGCTTCAATTTCTCCGGGGTCGGTTTCATTTTATTTTCACGGCGTTGGCGCAAAATAATAATGATTACACCGGTGATAATCATCGCAATACTGATCATCTGCGCGAGGCTCATCCAGTCGAAGAGCAGCTTTGGCGTCGTACGCCAAAATTCCGTGCTGAAGCGGCCAATACCGACGCAGATAAAATACAAGCCGAAAAAAGTGCCCGCCGGATAGGAACGATGCCGCAAGTTCCAAAGAATGGCGTAAAAGGTGAGAAGAAAAACCATTTCATACAGCGGTGTGGGATGCACCGGCACTTCGACCGGCACGACGCCTTTCGGAAAAGCCATCGCCCACGGCAAATCCGAGGGCGGGCCGTAATCGCCGTCGGCAGCGAGCAAACACCCCATGCGCCCAAACGCCTGGCCGAGCAAAAGTTGCGGGCCAACCACGTCCGCAGTTTTCCAAAAGGGGATTTTGTAATGCAGTACAAACCACATGACCGCCAACAGGCCACCGAAGAAACCGCCGTACCACACCAAACCCGCGCCGCTGAAAATGTAATCCGCAGGATGTTGCAAAAAATCCTGCCAGTGCTCAATGATATAATAAAGCCGCGCGCCCAGAAAATCGCCGATAATCGCCGCCACCGAAATACTGTTGGCCAATTCCGGATCCATCTCTTTGCGGCTAAATTCTTTGCGCATGATCAGCGTTGGTATTAAAAAACCCAACATGGCCATCACGCCAAAACTATGCAGCGTAAACGGGCCGATTTTAAAAAGTTCAGGATACATTGCTGTTTGCTTGTTGTCGGGATTATTTAATGCGTATGAGTTGTCGTGGATGGCGCCTGCCATGTCGGTGGCGTTGCCGGGTCAAATTTAAATGGTACGGCGGCGCCGTTTTTGCGATGGCCGTATTTTTCGGCCACTAACTCGATCACATGCGGCCGTTCATGAATTTGCAAAAGCTCGTAAATAAATTGACGAACCTCCGCCCCGCCGCGCACCATAACGCAGTCACATACTTCGACCCCATCGTTGCAATCGCCGCAGGGACAATTAAATTGCGAGGCCACTTCATAAACGGCAGGAAATTGTTTCGCTAAAGGCTCGCCGTACAAGGTGGGGTCGAATGTCGCCGTGGAAGCATTCGCCAGAGGCTGTGCCGCACTCTTAGGCTCTTGAAACCAACGCCAAGCCAGCGCGCCGATGGCAATACCCGCGATTATGAGGGTAAGATAAAGCGGCCAGTTGGGCTTTGCCGGTGCCGCTGGCGTTTTATTTTGCCGGCGCGCTGAAGCTGGCCGGCCACAGTATTGACAGAATTTCGAACGCGGCGTAATGTGCCGCCCACATTCAGAACATTTCATTTTTATGACAGGACAACTGGTTGTTCATGGGCAAAAAAGTTACAACTACATAATAAGCAAGTCCGGTCTAAAAAGCAAGTCAATGCTATGAATTGGTACCGAAAAAGGCATGAACTTTTTTCACAAATTCCGGCGCCGTATATAAAATTGGAAGGCCAGCCATTGGGCAGGAGGAAAGTCTCGCGAGGCGTTTCGTCGCCGGATCATTCGAATGAAGATGAAGCGCAGAGCCACAAAAGCTTGCGCTTCATCAAAGGTTATGCTCAAGCCAAGCGGCGTTCCATGGTCACGGCGGTCGTACAGCAATTCAAACCAAATTCCACCGACTCCCGCACCGCCGCGGGAACTTCGGCGCGTGGAATCTCGCGAAAGCCGTTCTTGGCCGCCAGTTCTTGAATGGTGTTGTTGAGCAAATAAACTTTTTTAACGCCATCGGCTTGGGCG
>CAYUVM010000863.1:0-2007 GCA_964447935.1 uncultured Cytophagia bacterium
GTGGCTTTGCTCGCGGTGGTGGGGCTGGGAATTTCCCTGGTTTGGCAAACAATGCTCGATGAGCTGAAAGCCATTGTTTCCGGCGTGCAAATCGACGATCGCGAACAACTGGTGGAAGGCATCCGCACCAAGCTGCAAGCGGCGTTTCCCAGCATGGCGCAATCTAACCTCATTCATTCAATGGCGGAAAAAGCGGTGACTTATGGAGAAGCGTTTGCGCAACGCACGCTCGAGGCGTTTTCGGCTATCGGCGAGATGATCATCATCCCCTTTTTGACGTTCTTTATTTTAAAAGACGCGCGCACGCTGAAGAAAAATATCGTCGCGCAAATTCCGCATCGCTATTTCGAAATGTCGCTGAGCCTCATTCACAAAGCGACGCTGCAATTGGGGCGGTTCATTCGCGGCCAATTACTCGATGCAACTATCGTCGGCCTCATGGCGATCATCGCATTGTCGCTGCTCAAAGTGCGCTATGCGTTGCTCATCGGCACGCTCGCCGGCATGGCGAATTTGATTCCATTTCTCGGGCCGATCATCGGTTGTATTCCGGCGATTGTGATTTCGATTATTGACACCGGCAGTTTTTCCGGTGTGCCTTATATTATCGTCGCATTTGCGATCATCAAGCTGATCGATGATGTTATTGTTCAGCCAATCGTGGTTTCCAAGAGCGTCGAGCTGCATCCGGTCACCGTCATTATTTCGATTTTTGCGGGTGGCCATGTTGCCGGCATTCTCGGCATGATCGTCGCCGTGCCGCTCGTCAGTATTGCGAAAGTGAGCGCCAGCATTTTGTATTGGGGTTTTACCAAATACTACATTTTCGGTCCGCCCGCCTTTGCCGTGGAAGAGGCCGCGCTCGAAATTTTACCGTCAACGGCATCCACCGAGTTGCCGGCGATGCCCGCTTCCATCGAACCTGCCGAAAAAACCGCGTCATCTGTCGCCGTAGCGGTAGCCGCAAAAGCAGAATCGCCAGCAGCGCCGCTTGACAAACGCGTTCGCCCCGCCAGGAAATCCTGATCTATCCTCTGGAACTTCTGACCCGGCGGCGCAGTATTTTATTGCAACCTTTCTACCGGCTGAATTCTTGACCAACTATGGAGAAAATGCATGAAGTGGTTGTTACGCTTTGCGGTTTTGTCCGCCCTTCTCTTCCTCACGCCGTCTTCCCTCCTGCCGCAAGGCACCGCCAATCTTAGAGTCGTCTCGCATGTTGATCCGTTACCGCCCTCGTCAAACTTTAAATACGGTGAAGTCACCGGCGCCGGCGATTTGGCCATTCTCGGCGGTTTTGCCAACAACACGAGGGTGTGGATTTACGATCTTGCCAACAAAACGCAGCCGGTTTTGCTGGCGGCGATTCCCGTCAATACGCCGTCCTGGGATGTTCAGGTGCATGGGCGCTACCTCTTTATTGCGCTATCCGGCCGCATGGAATGGTATGACATTATCGATCCCACGCAACCACAACTCGTCAAACGTTTTGAGCCGTCGCCGTCGATTAACCCCCATACTTTTTTTGTGGCGGGTAACACGCTTTATGTGGCTGATCTCGTTTCCAGCGGCATTCGGATTTTTGATATCACCGACAAAAAAAATCCCAAGCCGCTCGCCGATATTATCGACCGTAGTTGGTCCATTCATGATATGACCGTCATTCGCCGGCGTCTATATGGCGCCTGGATCTTTGGCAGCGCCGGCGTGTTGTTGGCGGATGTAAAGAACCCGGCGGCGCCCCAGGAATTGAGCAAAGCGCGTTATCCGCAGGCCGGGACACACAACGCCTGGCCGACGGAAGACGAGAAGTATATTCTGACGACGGACGAAATTTCTCCTTCGCGCAATAACCTAAAAATTTGGGACGCGCGCACGCCGGGAAAGTTAACGCAGGTCAATGAATATCAGGTGCCGAATGCCGCCTCGCCGATTCACAACACGTACGTGCGCGGCCGCTATGCGTACATGAGCCATTATTGCGACGGCTTGCGCATCGTGGATGTG
>CAYUVM010000864.1:0-2001 GCA_964447935.1 uncultured Cytophagia bacterium
GTCGCCTCGCCGGGGCCCGAGGTGTGAACGATGGCGAAATCTAAATCTTAGCAACGATGCTGAATAAGTACTTCAAGGAAGCTTATGTCTCGCCGAAAGCCGGCGATGGGGTTAATGATAAATTTTATGCGTTGGGAAGACATAAGTTGAGCTACACCGTAACACACTGCAATGTTGGACAATATGCGAAAGCCTGAAAATTTATGAATACCGCTTTGAAATAATAATGAATTGTAACTTCAAAGGCAAGTTTCCTTTTTCGAAAATAAAAGGCTCTTCATAGTAGAAGAGCCGATATGAGCAAAGCCGGAAGAATTCAATTGAAAAGTTGGGCTATCGGAGAGGCTTGATTGCTTATCCCAGTTTCGTCAACCACGGAAACCATTTCACTAACATGCCGTTGAGCGCGGTGAAAAGATTGAAAAACATCATGACGCCGATGGCAATCAGGAAAGCGCCGCTGACGATTTCGACAGCTTTGAAATGTTTTTTGACGCGGTTCATCGCACCCAACAAGCGCTGGGTGGCTGCGGCAGTAAGAAAAAATGGAATGCCGAGGCCGATGGAATAAACCAGCAGCAACAACATACCTTTGCCCACGGTGTCTTGACTGCCCGCAATGGCGAGAATGCCGCCAAGAATTGGCCCGATGCACGGCGTCCAGCCAAACGCGAAGGCGCCGCCAACGAGAAAGGCGCCGATTACGCTGCGCGGCTTGCCGTCGGTTTGAAAACGGGCCTCATAGTTGAGAAACGGAATTTTAATCAAGCCTGCCACATGCAAGCCGAAAATAATTAAAATCACGCCGGCGGCTTTGCTCAAGAAGCCGAGATTCTGCAACAAAAAACTGCCGATCACCGTCGCCGTCGCACCGAGCAAAACGAAGACAGCGGTAAAACCGGCGATAAATAACAAAGCGGTCATCATCAAACGCAACGTGATTTGCTGTTGGCGCTCGGCGCGCCGGAGTTCTTCCATCGAAACGCCGGAGATGAACGAGATGTAGGCCGGCACCAACGGCAAAACACAAGGTGAGATGAAGGAAATAAGCCCGGCAAATAAAGCTGCCAGATAAGTGATGTTCGATTCCATGGCCGATTCGATTTCAGATAATAGAAAATTCGCGGATTTCGACGTAGTGCATTTTTTCAAATAAATTACCGACGACGCGCACGCGCCGATGCATCTGGCCGGCCAGCGCGGCTGATTGCTCCGAACGCAAAATACTCCAGAGACGACCGTCCTGGCAACGCACCCCAACGCGATGCGCCGCATCATGCACATTTTCCGTTTTCAGAGAGTTGAGCAGATCACAATCGATGCAAATGATTTCGCCTTCGAGGGTGCCGGCAACGAATGTTGTGTTATCGCCGGCAAGCTGGGCATTTTTAGGAAGAACGAAATATGCCAGCAGCCCGGATAAAAATATCAATACAACGACAGTTGCCAAGGCCGGCAGGGGTTGCAATGTAAACAATTGCTGCACTTGGGCCCAGAAACTAAACCCGGCATCGTCGCGCATTAAACTCCGGCGAATGGTTGAGCGCAGATGAACCGGGGTCGCGAGCGTCGCTGATTTCTCGCGCACCAGGCTTTTCATTTTTTGCTGGGTGTGGGCGGCTTCGGCGCAACCAGGGCAATCTTGCAAGTGCCGTGACACGGTTTGCGATTGCGCCGGTTCAAGCTCGTGATCAACGTAACCGGCAATCTGCTGCTGAACTTGTTGGCAAGTTGAGGTCATAAAGTTACTGGCTCTTTTTCACCACGCCGGCGCGCTGCGCATAATCACGTAAATAGGTTTGCAATTGTTGCCGCGCCCGAGAGAGGCGCGACATCACCGTACCCATCGGGGTGTCGGTGATTCGTGAAATGTCTTTATATGAAAACCCTTCGATATCGCAAAGAATAACCACGGCGCGAAATTAGTAGGAAAGCTTGCCGAGTGCCGCGGTCACTTCATCGCCGAAAAAATCGGCGTATTGTTTTTCTTCATAAGCGCCC
>CAYUVM010000865.1:0-1999 GCA_964447935.1 uncultured Cytophagia bacterium
GATTAGAAGTTTAAATGGATCGGTGCCATCCTGCGAAAGCTCGGCGAAATTTTTGCCTTCATATTTTTCGCGCGCGGGATTCTTTGACAAGCTTGCAATCATCACGGTTTGCCAACCGCCGAGATTAGTCACTTTCGCTGTCGCTTGTTGACGCAAACGCTCGCGCAAGGCGGGATCTTGCAAACGCGCCATAAATTTTTCACCGCCGCCCTCGCGGCTCCACAATGGAAACAGCGAAGAAAGCCCGGTGTTGTAGGCAATATATGGATAACGGTCGCAGGTCACCGGCGTTCCCGCGGCACGGGCCTGCTCGAGCTTGTCGAGAATGGCCGTCACCTTTTGCCAGTTTTTCGGATTTTGCGCTTTGAGGTGTGAAATGTTCAACGCCACGCCGGACTCACGGGCAATGCGAATGGCTTCGTCGACGGCGTCGAGCACGGCATCGTCTTCATTGCGCATGTGCGTGGAGTAAATGCCGCGGCCATCCATAGCTTTGCAGACGTCAATGATTTCCTCGGTGCTCGCAAAACTTCCGGGCGTGTATTCGAGTCCGGAAGAAATTCCATACGCGCCTTGTTTGAACGCTTCGCGCGCGAGCGCTTGCATTTGCGCAATTTCTTCCGGGGTGGCGGGGCGATTATCTTCGCCGACCACATATTCGCGCAGCGAGCCTTGCCCGACCATGCTCGCTACGTTCGTGATGATGCCGCCCTTTTCCAAATGTTGAAAATAGCCGGAAAAATCGCGCCAGTCAGCTTCGACGCCATAACTGGCTTTCAAACTCTCGCTCCATTTCGCGCGCATCTTCTCCGTCAACGGCGCCACGGAGCCGCCATCTTGTCCAATGATTTCAGTGGTCACGCCTTGACGAATTTTCGATTGCGCCTCGGCGCCGAGCAATAATTCTTCATCGCTGTGCGAATGAAAATCGATGAAGCCGGGCGCGACCACAAAGTTGGCGGCGTCAATCTTTCGGGTCGCCGATTTATCTTTTAAGTCGCCGTGTGCAACAATTTTTCCATTTTTAATACCAAGATCGCCGATCAGCGCGGGCTGTCCGGTGCCGTCATAAATCATCCCGCCGGTGATCAACAGATCCAGTTTATCTGCAGAAGTGCATGTGAGAAAGAAAATCGGCGCGATTGCCAATATGACGCCAGCAACCGCTTTAAACACTTGACGAGTCGAATAAACGTACAAAGTTTTCTCCTTTCGGAAAGAGCAGCGCTGTGGTTATTTCCCGGGGAGGCGGGTTGGATTGCACCAAACCATCTGCACGGCGCCGCAATGTTTTTGGCCGGCATCGAGAATGAGCAAATGCGCGATATTCTGCAAGCCGCGCGCAAAAAGATTGTGTACGTCGCCGCTGCATGTCTGATTTTCCACGCAAACGAAATCTTTGTCCGCCGGCGAGTAAACAATCAAATGCGTAAAATCGGCGGTGGCGTGCAATTCCAAACGCAGTTTTTCATCAACGTATTCAATCCAGGCCGGCTTTTCGGGGTGCATGCCGAAATAAACGGTATCGAGGTCGATTTGGGAAAGCGGCGTGGGTTGGCTCAAATCCGGCCGGGCCTCTTGTATCGGCCAATATTTTGTTGTGGGCAAAAGTAATTTCGGTTCCAGTTCCAATTCATGGGTCGCCGGGCCGCAGATAATCATATCTTCGCGGCGGCGCGGCACTTGAAACCACGGATGCAAACCGAAGCCAAACGGCAGCCGGCCCTCACCGGTATTTTCAACTTCATAGGCAATGGTCAAACGATCCGCTGCCAATGTGAAAGTTACGGTGATTTTATGCGGAAACGGGAACGCCGGAAAATTGTGATGGTAGGGTTGCATCTCCAGCCAGGCAGAAAACGAAGCGGTGGTTGAACTGGCGATGACTTCGCCGGGCTTCCACCATTCATCATAAACGAGGCCGTGCAGAAAACGATCTTCGTGGTTTTTGCGATGTTGATACGTACGCCCCTCAAATTCATACCGGCAATCCCGCACG
>CAYUVM010000866.1:0-1992 GCA_964447935.1 uncultured Cytophagia bacterium
GCGCGGGCGATGACGATGGAAAATTTCTCGCCGGAAGTTTTGGCTAAGTCTTCGGCGCGGGCATTCACGACGCGGCAATTTGCTAACGGCAATTCTCGGACAACTGTGTTTAAAAAAAGTGTTTTCTTTTGTCGCGATTCGAGCAGCGTCATCACCAAATCCGGACGCATAATTTTGAGCGGAATGCCGGGAAAGCCAGCGCCGCTGCCGAGATCGAGCACGGAAGTATTTTGTGGAAATGTCCAAGCCGATAAAACCGCGAGACTCTCGAGAATGTGCCGCTCGGCGATGCGATCTTCGTCGTTGGGTGAAATCAAATTGATGCGCTGATTCCAATCCAACAGCAGCGCGATGTATTTTTGCAGTTGCGCGATTTGCTCCGGCGCCGGTTCGGGAAATGGGAGCTTTCCCGAACGTTGGAGTTCAGAAAATTTTTCCTGAAGTCGGGTAACTTGATCTTCGACTGAGGTTTTTGTTGGCATGGGCAGTTGTTTGAAAGCTGACCAACGGACCGATAAAAACAACGGCAAAAATTAAATTTTTATTATTATGATAATTTGAGTCTACGTGTTTGCCGTTGTTTAAAATGTCATTCTGGAAGCCTGCCCCGCAGCAGGCCGGGGAATCTTGTTTCAATCCAGCACAATGTATGTTTTTAAACAAGACTTTTCTCAGCGCTAAACAAGATTCCTTCGGAATGACATTTCCTTTTCATCATAAAGTTGGCTCCTGAAGGAGCTACTACGAAACGCATCCGTTGGGGAAAATTTATTCTTCAGCTAATTTCGCCTCCGCCGAAACCTCCGCACCATTTGCAAACCCTCGCCGTAGGTGCATCAACAACACCGTGACGTCCGCGGGCGAAACGCCGGAGATGCGCGCGGCTTGGCCAATGGAAGCCGGACGCAGCTTGTACAATTTCTCGCGAGCTTCGGCGGAGAGTGCGGTAAGTGTGCGGTAATCAAAATGAAGCGGGAGCCTTTTCTCTTCCAGCCGCTCGAAGCGTTCGATCGCCTCGCGCTCGCGTTCGATGAAGCCGGCGTATTTGACTTCGATCTCGACTTGCTCGGCGATGTTTTGCCACTGACGATCATTCCATTTTTCCCACAATTCGAGACGGCCAAATCCACGCAAATCGCTCAAACTAATTTCAGGGCGGCGCAAGATTTTTTGCAGGTTCTCGTTTTGAGAAATTGGCGGCGTACCTTTCTCGCGCAGCAGATCGTTGACCTCTTCCGGCCGCACGTAAGTTTCGCGCAGCGCGGCAATCGTCTCATCGATGCCGCGTTTTTTGTTTTGCAAATTTTGATGCGTGGCGTCGTCGATCAAACCGAGGCGATGGCCGTTCGGCATAAGTCGCAGATCGGCATTGTCTTGGCGGAGCAACAAACGATATTCGGCGCGCGAGGTAAACATGCGGTACGGCTCGATGGTGCCTTTGGTGACGAGATCGTCGATAAGCACGCCGATGTACGCCTCGCTGCGGTTGAGAATAAACGGCTCTTCGCCGCGCGCCTTCAGCACGGCATTGACGCCGGCCATGAATCCTTGCACGGCCGCCTCTTCATACCCGGTCGTTCCATTCACCTGTCCGGCAAAAAAGAGATTCGCAACGGGCTTGGTCTCCAGCCACGGATGCAACTGCGTCGGCGGAAAATAGTCGTACTCGACCGCATAACCAGTGCGGGTGACTTGCACGTTTTCCAAACCGGGGATGGTGTGAATGGCTTTGATCTGCACTTCTTCCGGCAAGCTGGTGGAGAAGCCATTGACGTAATACTCGGTGGTCTGCCGGCCTTCGGGTTCGAGAAAAATCTGGTGCCGCGTCCGCTCGGCAAAGCGCGTGATCTTGTCTTCGATGGACGGACAGTATCGCGGGCCGACCCCTTGAATACGACCCGAGTACATCGGCGAGCGATCCAAACCCGTGCGCAGCATCGCGTGCGTTTCTTCATTTGTATAGGTCAAATGACAGGGCATCTGTTCGACAGT
>CAYUVM010000867.1:0-1991 GCA_964447935.1 uncultured Cytophagia bacterium
GACTCAATCCGCGGTGCGCATCACCCATGTTCCGACCGGGCTGGTGGTGCAATGTCAGGACGAAAAATCACAGCTTAAAAATAAAACCAAAGCGCTCAAAGTTTTGCGCGCCCGTCTGTATGAAATCAAACAGGCCGAAGAACGCGCCAAAATCACCGATGCCCGCCGCCAGATGGTCGGCAGCGGTGACCGCAGCGACAAGATTCGCACGTACAATTTTCCGCAAAACCGCGTGACCGATCATCGCATCGGCCTGACGCTGCATCAGCTTGACGCTGTGCTTGACGGCAATATCACCCCGTTTATCGAACAACTGGCGCTGGCAGATCAGGCGGAAAAATTGAAGAGTGCGGAGTGATTTTTAAAGTCGAACGGACGAAAAACATAAGATGGCAAAACGAATACTAGAAAAATAATTGAAAAGCTTTTAAGCGATTGCCTAAAATTACTTTGCGAATTCTTGATCTTTTAAAATCTACCGAAAAACAACTTCGGGCCGCCGGTATCGAATCGACGCAGCGCGAGGCGGAATGGCTGCTGGGCGCCTTGGTGCAAGCGGATCGCGCCAACCTTTACTTGATGCGCGAACAACGATTGCAGCAACACGAGCAGGCGCAGTTCGACGCACTTTTGCAACGCCGGCTCAAGCGCGAGCCGCTGCAATATATCCTCGGCACTTGCGAATTTTATGGTTTTGAATTTATTGTTGCGCCGACAGTTTTAATCCCTCGTCCCGAAACGGAATTGCTGGTGGAAAAAGTTGTTGAGTTGGCAGCCGCATTTGAGAAACCGCGAATCATCGATTTGGGCACAGGTTCGGGATGTATCGCGGTTTCATTGGCCAAGCTCATTGCGAACGCGCAAGTTATCGCCCTCGACATCTCCGCCGCCGCACTTGAAATAGCGCAAGCCAATGCCAATAAACTCGGCGTGACGGATCGGATCGTGTTTCGCTTGGCCGATATGACAGAATTGAATTTCGATGAAACCTTCGACCTTATTGTTTCCAATCCGCCGTATGTTTTGGAAAGCGAGCGCCCGGGTTTGCAGCCGGAAATTCATGCTTGGGAACCGGCAGCAGCGCTCTATGTGAAAGGCGATGGTTTGGAGTTTTATCGCAGCATTATCGACTACAGTAAAAAACATCTGCGATCCGGCGGTTGGATGGCTTGCGAAATGGCCAGCCAGCGCAGCACCGCGATTGAAAAGTTGTTCCGCGAAGCGGGTTTGTTTCAGGTACAAATCATCCAAGATTTCGCCGGCTTTGATCGGCATGTGATAGGGCAACAACCGAACTGAAAGGAGCATCCAGTGATTAGTGGTAACATCTTTCGTGAGTATGATATTCGGGGCATCGCCGAAAATGATTTGACCAACGAGAATGTAACTTTAATTGGCAAAGCCTTCGCGACCCATATGTTGGGTCAAAGCCGCAAGCGTCTCGTGGTGGGACGCGACGTGCGGCTTTCGTCAGAACGTTTGCGTAATACCCTGGTCGAGGCGATGGTCGGTTGCGGTGTCGAGGTGATCGATGTTGGTGTGGTGCCGACGCCAACGCAATATTTTGGCATCGTGCAGCAACGAGCCGACGGCGGCGTGATGATCACCGGCAGCCATAATCCGATTGACTACAACGGTTTCAAAATGTCTACCGGCTTGAAAGCGGCGGACGGACACGTTTCCGTTGGCGCAATTTACGGCGAAGAAATTCAACAACTCTATAAAATTATTCAAGCGGGAAAATTTGTTAGCGGCAAAGGTAAAGTTGAAGTCATTAATGTCACCCCGGATTATATTGCCACTATCAAACAGCGCGTGAAACTCGCGAAGCCGCTCAAAATTGTTGTCGACCCCGGCAACGGCTGCGGCGGTTTGTTTGCGCCGCAAATTTGGAAGGATATGGGCTGCGAAGTCGTATGTCTTTATTGCGAACCGGACGGCCGTTTTCCCAATCACTTGCCCGATCCGACGGTGATGAAATACATCAAAGA
>CAYUVM010000868.1:0-1983 GCA_964447935.1 uncultured Cytophagia bacterium
ATAACATGCTGAACGCGCATTTCGGTTTTGGCCAGGCGATGATTATCGATTCGCTCAAAGTTGAATGGCCGTCCGGAAAGATTGAGGCCGCGCGCAACGTGCCGGTGAATCGCTTTCTCACGATCACCGAAGGGGCAGGGATTACGACCGCGGTGAAGGAACCACCAACAGAAATTCCGGTTCATTTTGCTTTGCTCCAAAATCACCCCAATCCTTTTAACCCGGCGACAACAATTCGATATAAAGTTCCACAATCAACTCATGTCGTTTTAGGCGTTTATAATCTGGTTGGCGAAAGGATTATCACCCTGGTTAATCAGGTTCAAGCGGCTGGCACGCATGAAATCACTTGGGACGGAAATGATGCACAGGGACAAGCGCTGTCTTCGGGAATTTATTTGTATAAAATCGAAGCTGGAGCTTTTGCCCAAACCAGAAAACTCACATTGGTTAAATAAGCTTTCTTTGTTTCTCCCCAACGGGCGGGTAGGGTGCCGCTCGTTGGTTCGTTTTATAAAAAGAAATTTATCCATTGAGGCGAAAACATGTTACCCAAAATACGATTGCTTTTGATCGGCATTATCTTACTTTTAAGCGTGATCGCTATGGCTGCCGTCGTGGCCTATTCTCCTTTTCTTTCTGAGGAAGCGAGCTCTGCCATGGCTGCAATGCCGGCGCAACGGCAGTTCGATTTCTGGCTGGGTGAATGGGATTTAACCTGGCCAGGGGAACAGAGCGGTTTGCCGGCTGGGCAAATTGGCCGCGGCACGAATAGCGTCAAAGCCATTTTGGATAGCGCGGTGATTCAAGAAAATTTTGTGGAACACAGCGCCAAGCCGTTGCGCGGCATGAGTGTTTCGGTTTACAATCAACGTCTTGGCAAATGGCAACAAACCTGGGTGGACAATCAAAAAAGTTATCTGGATTTTGCCGGCGAATTTCAAGACGGTAAAATGACGCTTTCACGCCAGACCACAACCGCCGACGGCAAGAAAATCATTCAGCGCATGATATGGTATAACCTCGCGGATGATCAATTCGATTGGAACTGGGAAGCCTCTGCCGATGGCGGCAAAATCTGGAAAATCAACTGGCAAATTCATTATACGCGAAAAAAGTAAATCCAAAAGGAGCATATAATATGCAAGCCAGCGGCAAAAAAATTATGGCCGTTTTAGCTGTGTGTATGATTGTTGTCGCGCCGCAAGTTTTCGCGCAAACCAATCTCGATCAGCCTTTGTTGGATGAGGCGGATAAATTTTTCCAGGCAAAGGATTGGGCGAATGCCGCGAAAGCTTATGAGAGTATTACCCAAAAGGATCCGGCCAATTTTCAAGCGTGGAATCGTTTAGGCTCGATTTATCATTCGTCCAGCAAATATGCTAAAGCCGCCGCAGCTTTTGAGAAAGCCCTGGCGCTTAATCCGAATGGGCCAGTGGTGCAGTACAATCTGGCCTGCGCTTATGCCCGCTTAAATAATAACGATCGCGCGATTGAAGTTTTAAACCGGCTGGCGCCCTCGGGTTTCTTTAAGCCGGAGCAAATTAGCACTGATACGGATTTTGCCGGCTTGCAAAACGATCCACGTTTTAAAGAAGTGTTGGCGCAAGCGCAAAAAGCTTCGCGCCCTTGTACCGCCGCGCCGGAATTTCGCCAATTTGATTTTTGGATCGGTGAATGGGACGTGGCCTCCACGGTCGGCAATCAGCCTGCCGGCAAAAGCAGCGTGCAACTTATACTGGCTGAATGCGTAATTTTTGAGAACTGGACTGGCGCGCTGGGCGTGAACGGCAAGAGTTTCAATATTTATAACCCGGCGGAAAAAAAGTGGCGGCAGACCTGGGTTGATGATCGCGGCTCACTCACCGAATACACCGGTGAATACAAAGATGATCGCCTGGAATACCTTGCCGACGGCAACGGCCCCAACGTCCAAAATCAAAAACTGCGAATGACGATTTTCAAGCAAGGACCTCATCGGGT
>CAYUVM010000869.1:0-1982 GCA_964447935.1 uncultured Cytophagia bacterium
ATAATGAGTTGATTTTTTTTTTTTTTTGTGCCGGCGCCTGCGGGTATTTGTTAAAACACATTGCGCCGGCAGAATTGCTCGCCAGCATTAAAGAAGTTTTGGCCGGCGGCGCGCCTATGAGCACCAAAATCGCGCGGTTGGTGGTGGGATCATTTCAGCGGGCCGAGGCCGGGCTGCAACTCACCATACGCCAAAAAGAAATTCTGCAAAAACTGCGGGAAGGCAAGAGTTATCGCGTCATTGGGGAAGAATTATTTATCAGCGAAAACACGGTGAAATGCCACATTAAAAAAATTTATGAGCTACTGCACGTACACTCGCAGGCCGAGGCGATTGCCAAAGTATTTGAACAACATTTGATTTAACCTCATCAGCCACTTGGGGAATTTTCGTTTTGAAACTTCAAACCACCTGATCAGGTGATTGAGAGATTCACAGAATCTTTGTAAATATATCCAACCCACTGGCGCCGCCAATGAAATGCCACTTCACTTGATCGGAGGTTGGAGATGATTTATCGCTTCAAGACGTTGCAGTGCCAAACTTTATTTCCCGCCGTTGTTTTCCTCTTTCTTTTCACCGCCAACTTAAACGGCCAAAGCTTTGTCAAAGTGGCCGATCCCGCCAACCCCATCAACATCGCTGAACCGGGCGTCGCAACCGGCGGCTATGTGGGTGCAAGTTGGATTGATTTTAATAATGACGGCAAGCTGGATTTGTTCTCGAACCGCCGATTTTTGTACCGCAATGACGGCAACAATAATTTTACCAAAATCGAAAACGTGATTGGCGGCAACCTGGCGCAGCGCGGCGGCAACGGCAATACGTGGGCTGATTACGATAATGACGGCGATCTCGATTGCTTCTACGTCGGCTGCAACTCGCGGTTGTATCGCAATGAGGGGAATGGAAATTTTACGGCGATTCGCACCGGGCCCCTCGGCGACAGTTTGGCGACTCGCGGCTGGTCTGCCGCGTGGGCGGATTATGATAATGACAGCTATGTGGATTTGCTGATTGTCCACCCCGCAAATTTTGTCTGTCAATTTTTGACGCCAATTCCCCCCGCACTTCCTAATCTGCTTTATCATAATGACGGGCCGCCGAACTACACATTTACCCCCGTGACCACATGGGAGTTTACGACAGCGCTTGCGCCTTACACCGTCGCTACGTGGTCGGATTATGACAACGACGGTGATATGGATTTGTTCATCGGTAGCGGCCCGGCGACGGGACAATTTGCGCCGGATTACCTCTATCGCAACCTGCTGAAAGAAACTGGCAAAGTGGATTTTGTGCGCATTACTGCGGCGCCGATCGCCACCGATCTCGTTGACGGGCATGTGTGGAACTGGATTGACTACGACAACGACGGTGATCTTGATGCTTACTTGACCAATTACGGCGCTTCGCCAACTACTGCTGGTTTAGCCAATAATCTTTATCGGAACGACAGGGGCGCGTTCACGCGCATGACGGGCGCGCAAGCCGGCAGCATTGTCACGGATGTTGATGCTTCACTCGGCTCGCTCTGGGGCGATTTTGATAACGACGGCGATTTAGATGCGTATGTAACACAAGAAGGCGGCTGGCCGCGGCGCTACTATCGAAATAACGGTAATGGCACTTTTACCGGCCTCAACGTCGGGGATTTAGTGGCGGGCACGAATCAAAATGTTGGCTCCACCGCAGGTGACTACGACGCGGACGGCGATCTCGATATTTATGTGACCGGCAGCGGAGCAACCCGAGCCTTATATCGCAACGACCTTACGAACGGCAATAGCTGGAGTAATATTCGTTGCCTCGGCACGCAATCGAATCGTGCCGCGATTGGCGCGAAAGTTCGGGCCAAAGCTACGATCAATGGAAAAGCGGTTTGGCAAATTCGAGAGATTTCAAGCCAAAATAGTTTAAACGGTCATAACAAGCTGAACGCGCATTACGGTTTTGGCCATGCGATGATTATCGATTCGATC
>CAYUVM010000870.1:0-1982 GCA_964447935.1 uncultured Cytophagia bacterium
GTTATGTGGGGAATTGGCGGACGACGAACGGCGAACTGCTGATGCCCGGCACGTATTATTATTATCTGCGCTGGAAATCGAGCGACGGACAAACATACACGTCGCCGCGACGGTCATTAGTCTTCAGCCGTGAGAATCGCCGCATCGCCATTGAAATCATGCGCCGTAAAAATTTAACTGCCGAACCGCACGCACAGGCAACGATCATTGTGAATGATTAATTATTTTCAAACGTTCGATGAATACTGCCGGATCAAAAGCTCTTAATCGCCGCCCTAATTCTCCTGAAACAGCAAGCCGGTTGACGAGGTTTTTATCGGGCCTAAAGAAAATCAATCCGATCAAGTCATCCGCTTCCACGCGCACGCGTGAACAATTGCGTAATCAATTGACTATTGAGTTTTTGCGCTATCGGCTCACGCATTCCGACGCGATGCTGCAATATGCCGGGCATACGGTTTATAGCGAGGCTTTTCGGCGTTTCCTGGTGGAGCGTTATCAGGAGACGGCTCAGGAACTCAGCGCGGAACAATTTGCCGAAGCTGCCGAGATTTCGCTTGAGTTGTTGCAGCGGTGGTTGGAGCAAGCGCAAAATCCCACTGCGGCAGCAACAGAAGAAGCGATGCCAGCTTTGCGCGTGAGTGCGCATTTTGAGAAATGGCTGAGCGTTACTCGCGATTTTTTGCATGCCAGTGGTGAAGAATTCGGCTGGCGTGCCACGCAGATCAAACATATCTTGACCAAAGTGGTGCGCTTGATGCTCCGCTTGCTGCCGAAGCGTCTGACTTTGCGGCACTACGAAAAAATTGCTGCCCTGACGCCGGCGGCTTTGCTCTCCAATAATTACGGCTTTTCGTCGCTGCGGCAGGGTTATCAAAAAAATCTGTCGCGAGGATTGATGGTTTCCGTTGCCATACATTTTCTGGCATTGGGCATTTATTCAATTTTTGACGTTATCACCGAAGAAAAATTACCGCCGAAAACGTTGCGCCTTACGCTTTATCCCGAATTAGAGAACACGATTGCAGAAATGCAACGCCGCGCGGGATCGAGGGAAATAGGCGAAGGCCACCAGCCCCAAGGCAATAACGCCCAAGCCTCGGCCTCTCCGTTTGGCATTACCACGCAAAGCATGTTGTTGCTGCCGCTGCGGGTGTTGCCCGCTGATTATGCCACCTTGCCGCCGGGCCCGAATATTCCGTATGAGGCGCCAGAAACCGAAGCGGCGAATTTCGACATTGCCGGTTTGCAGGAATTAGTCAATCAAGGCATTCCGTCGTCGATTGCAGGAACCGGCAATACGCCATTGTTGCGTTTCGTTCCCAAGCCCGGAGAAAATCCAAAAATTGATTTGGCGAGTGTGGGCGGCGAAAACGGTATCACCTTGCCTTCGAGCAGTACGCCGGGTGAGCGGGGCCAGGTTTTATACGCCAGCACAGCCGGGAGCGGCTTTAGCCCGACTCTCCAGGCCGTTGCTGGTGGCGGTGGCGGTTGGGGCGGTGGTAAATTGGGAGATGGCTACCGCA
Organism: uncultured Cytophagia bacterium; assembly: GCA_964447935.1. GTDB lineage: Bacteria > Zhuqueibacterota > Zhuqueibacteria > Zhuqueibacterales > Zhuqueibacteraceae > Zhuqueibacter. The sequence continues at coordinate 1,527 of CAYUVM010000870.1, forward strand.
CTGGCCGAGCGGCTGCACTTTCTGGTGAGGGAGATGGAGGAAATAACAACGGCAGACCCGGAAACCCAACAACTGATCATCACGCAAAGGTTGGTCATCCGGACAGAATTCCCTTGAAAAACATCGGGGAAAATGATTGGAAAAGCCGGGATCTAAAAAAGCTTTTTCATGAATTGTTCGAGTGGATGGAAGTCAACCGCTATGAATTCCCTCCGGCTTTGAAGCATTATATGCGTTTTAAAGACAGCGATGTGACCTCGCGGGTAGGAATAACGACCCAGGAAAATGGCTATGAATTATTTTTGTTGTGCAATAAAAGTTCGGAAGATTTTGGTTTACTCTTAGTGGCTGCCGGCGATAGCTCGCACGCGAGCTGCATGCGCGACACCGGCTTTCGCAAACAAAGTTTTTATTTGAGCAGAGGCATTGCCAGCCGCAATGAAAGCGCCGCGATCG
>CAYUVM010000871.1:0-1981 GCA_964447935.1 uncultured Cytophagia bacterium
TCAATTCAAGAACCTCGGGCGGTCCATATCTTTCATACACAATTGCTTTCATTTGTCACCATCCAGAGTTGCTTTGATGCTGCAGCAATTTTCAGAGCCTACGCGCACCTCCGGTTTTTCCTTCACGCTGTGGCTGAGGAAAACGTTGCATTTGAATTGTGCACTCATAGTTTTTTGCCACAGAGATCACCGAGCACGCAGAAACTGGGTTTTGCCTATGCTCTGAGCACTCTGTGTACTCCGTGGCTAAGATGTCATGGTTGAAATTTTTTGCCACAGAGATCACAGAGTACACAGAGATTAAGTTTCCTTCTTCTCTAAGAATTCTGTGTACTCTGGGGCTTCCCAATTTATAAAGAAACTCTTTTCACTCCATCAGCTAATTTCTTTTCACCAAAATTGATGATCAAAGCCGTTCGTAATCCCGTGGCCTTGAGATACGATAAGGTTTGCGCCAAGGCCACTTCCGGGAGACGTTGCAGGGACTTTATTTCCACCACCACGGTGTTTTCAACGAGCAAGTCAAGGCGTTGACCCTTGATGACGTGTCCTTTGTAAACAACATCCACCGGCACCTGGCGTTGATGGGCAATCCGGCGCAGTGTGAATTCATGGCAAAGCGCTTCTTCATAAATCGTTTCCAGCAACCCCGGCCCCAGAATTCGGTGCACTTCAATAGCTGCGCCAATAATGCGTTCGGTTAATTGTTCATTCATCTCTACCCCGCTCATCTCTGTGAACTCTGTGCGCTCTGTGGCTATTTATGCTTTAAACTACGCTTTCTTCGCAAACTGATACTTCACGCGCCCTTTTTTCTTGCCACTTTTTAAACGTTCGATGTCGTCGCGCAATTCGGCGGCGCGCTCAAAGTCCAATTTCTTCGAGGCGTCGAGCATTTCTTTCTCGAGACGGTCGAGCATTTCTTCACGCGCAAACGGCGTCATCTTGCCCCATTCAGCGTCGGAAATTTTGAGCGTGTCGTCGCTGCGTTTTTCGGCGCCGTATTTGTCGGCTTTGGAGTCGGCGACGCGCGTCGAACTCATGATTTCTTCGGCGCTTTTGTAAATCGTGCGTGGGGTGATGCCGTGCGCTTCGTTGTATTTGCGCTGAATCTCGCGACGGCGGTTGGTCTCGTCGATCATTTTTTTCATCGAGCCGGTGATGGTGTCGGCGTACATGATCACTTTGCCGTCCACATTGCGCGCAGCGCGGCCGGCGGTTTGCATCAGCGAGCGTTCGCTGCGCAAATAGCCTTCTTTATCGGCGTCGAGAATCGCGACGAGTGAAACTTCGGGGAGATCAAGGCCTTCGCGCAACAGGTTGATGCCAACGAGCACATCAAATTCAGCCAAACGCAAATCGCGGAGGATCTCGACGCGGTCGAGCGCTTCGATCTCCGAATGCAAATAGCGCACGCGAATATCCATTTCCGCGAGATAGTCGGTCAAATCTTCGGCCATGCGTTTCGTCAATGTGGTGACGAGCACACGCTGGCTTTTTTCAACACACTTGCGAATTTCACCAATCAAATCGTCAATTTGATTTTTCACGGGGCGTACGTCGACTTCGGGATCAATCAAACCCGTTGGGCGAATCAGTTGTTCCACCACGACACCATTCGATTTTTCCAATTCAATTTCCGATGGCGTCGCCGAAACGAAAATCGTTTGATTCAACATGCCCTCAAATTCATCAACCGTCAACGGGCGATTATCGAGCGCTGAGGGCAAACGGAAGCCGTATTCCACCAGCGTTTCCTTGCGCGAGCGGTCGCCGAAATACATGCCGCGAATTTGCGGCAGCGTCGCGTGCGACTCGTCGATGATCATCAAATAATCTTTGGGAAAATAATCGAGCAGCGTGTACGGCCGCTGGCCGGCGGCGCGTCCCGAGAGATGCCGCGAGTAATTTTCCACGCCATGACAAGCGCCCAACTCCTGCAGCATTTCGAGATCGAAATTGGTGCGCATTTCCAGGCGCT
>CAYUVM010000872.1:0-1974 GCA_964447935.1 uncultured Cytophagia bacterium
ACTTGATTACGTCCCCTCTCTTTGGACAGGTACAGTCCCTGATCCGCCACATGAATCAAATCATCGGCTTCCGCCGCATCTTCCGGAAAGGAGGCTAATCCGAGCGAGGCCGTAATCCGGCCAAACGGCTGGGTTTTTGCTTTGGGAAAAGTCATCGCCGCAATGGCATGGCGCAACTTTTCGGCAACTTGTTGGCCGTGGGCGCGATCGATTTCCGGCAACAAAATGACAAACTCCTCACCGCCAAAACGCGCCAGAATATCGGCTTTGCGCAGGCTGGCCTCCAGCGTTTGCGCCACTTGTTTCAATACGGCGTCGCCCCACAGATGGCCGTGCGTATCGTTAAAAATTTTAAAATGATCGATATCCAGCATGATGAGCGACAACGAGCGCTGATAGCGCTGGGCGCGTTGCATTTCGCGCTCAAAGCGCTGGTTAAAATAGCGCCGGTTAAAAACCTTGGTTAACTCATCGGTAATGGATTGCTCGCGGGTTTGATGGTACACTGCAATCGTGTCCAGCACTTGCGCGAGCTGACTGGCAACTTTGCGCAGCAGGTCAATTTCTTTGGCGCCAAAACTATGCGGGCGGCGGCGGAACAAATTCAGCACTCCAACCACGCGGTTTCTTTGCGCAATCAACGGCAGCGCGAGAAAGGCGCCCGGCCCGCGGCGCTTGCCGTTATGATAAGCATACGCCACCGGCGCACTTTGCACGTTTGGCACGTAAATCGGCTGGCTCCGTTTCAGCGCGGCGCCAAAAATATTTTCATCGAGTAAATAACGTCCGTTGGCGGCTTCGCGACGCGGCAGCCCAAAATGGCTGCGCAACTTCAATTCATCCCCCCGTTCGCTGATGAACATGACTGAATATTGGGCGACGGGAAAATTTTTGCGCACAAGCTTTTTAACCACGTTGAGCGTATGCTCGACGTCCATTTGCTCGTTTAAGGTGGAAAGAATTTGAAAGCGAATGTAATATTCGAGAAAAAGCGCATTTGTCCGGTTGCTCAACTTCGCCATTTCCCTTGATAAGGCGGCGGGGGGCAGCGGTTGGCCGTTGGGGGAAGCCGGCAGGAGTTTGCTTTTGCGCGAGAGGTTTGTACGGCCCATGCAACGTTTCTTGATGATAATGGCGTCTCGAACCGGGCGAAAGAGCGGCGGCAGCAGTGGCGGCGCCGTCAAACGATTCGGTTAGAACGCACCCACGGTTTCAGCAACGGCCTCGCGCGACGCCTGGTTTTTGGTTAAAACAGCCATGTAATTGACCAAGCTCTGATACTTCTGTTCCAGCGAATTGCTATCAATCGCCCGCATTTGAAAATTATAAAACGGGTCGCGCGCCGGATGCACGAAGCAGATGCGCAGCTTTGCCTCGCTGGTGCGGCAGAGAAAAGTAGCGATCAAATTAAAATCAAAATTCAAATCAATGACCATGTCGAAATGGCGCGAGCGAATGGCCTCTTGCAATTTATCCTTGGGCAAACCGTGAAAACCGATTTCATCGACGTCGTAAGTGATCAGCCGCACCTGCTCGTCCAACGCGACCATATTGGCGCAGTTTTTTGGCGTCAACAAATAAAACTGGGTTTGCGCAAAGTTTTGCCGCAGCCCGTCCAAAATGCGCGTCGCCGCTTTGAAAGGTTCCGGTTGTTCCGGCGGCAAAATTAACGCCGTCGCAATGCGGGAAAGATAATCCCCGACATCAATAACATCAGTGCGATCCCGCCGCCGGGCATACGCCAGATAAGCGCGCGCCGCAAATCTCTTCGCCAAATCTTTGAGCATAGTCATGTGCAGAAGCCGTATGAGCCAAGTCCTGTTATCAATATTAAAATATAATACTCTGCGCTAACCTTGTCAATGATAATTTCCTTAACAAAATTGTACCTGTGGACCACGGCTGCCGGCAAGGCTTGCTCGTAAATGCGACGAATTCTTGACACGGCCGTTTTAGGGCTGCACCCTCGACAGC
>CAYUVM010000873.1:0-1968 GCA_964447935.1 uncultured Cytophagia bacterium
AAGTGGTGACCTATGATTTTGCCCGCTTGATGGAAGGGGCGAAAGAAGTGAAGTGTTCGGAATTTGGCAAGGCAATCGTGGCGAATATGTGAGCCGTGCCGACTGCAAAGAATGCGTGTTGTAAGAAGCGTTGTCGCCACTAAATTTCGGAGGCCGGACCATGTGGTATGCCATTGCAATCGGCGTCGTTTTTATTTTTGTCGCCACGGTTTTGTTTGTGATACGAAACAATAAGCAGGAAAGCAACCCCACCTGATTCCCGGATGAATGGCATTGGTAATCGCTTTTTTTAAGCAAAGATCTTATGTCACCCAACATGCGGGCACGAGATTTTATTCTCATCATTGATTTTGGTTCGCAATACACGCAACTGATTGCGCGCCGCGTGCGCGAGCTGGGCGTGTATTCCGAGATCAAATCCTGTTATGCGCCGCTGGACGAATTGTTGCGCCTGCAACCACGGGGGATTATTTTTTCCGGCGGACCCAGTTCTGTTTATGACGCCGGCGCGCCGAGTATCGACCCCCAAATTTTTCAGCAGCCCCGGCCGATCCTCGGCGTGTGTTATGGCCAGCAGTTGATGACGCACCTGCTCGGCGGCAAAGTGGTTGCCGCACCGGGACGCGAATACGGCTCGGCGCAACTCACCGTCACGGCGCCCACGCCGCTTTTTCAGAGCGTCGGTGCCAGCACGACGGTTTGGATGAGCCACGCCGATGTTGTTGAGCAACTGCCTGCCGGTTTCGTTTCTCTGGCCACCACGTCCAACTCGCCTTTTGCGGCGATTGCTCACCCGCAACATAAACTTTTCGGCATTCAATTTCATCCCGAAGTGGCGCACACTGCCGAAGGCCGACAGATTTTACATAATTTTGTTTTTGGCATCTGCGGCTGTACCGCTACTTGGTCGCCAGAAAATTTTGTCGAAACCGCGATTCAGAAAATTCGCGCACAGGTCGGCGAGGCGCAAGTCATTTGCGGCCTTTCCGGCGGCGTGGATTCGGCGGTGACCGCGAAACTTTTGCAACGCGCCGTTGGTAAACAATTACACTGCGTCTTTGTCGATCACGGCTTGATGCGCAAAAACGAAGGCGCGCAAATTCACACGACTTTTAAGGAGCAGTTCGGCGCGGCGTTCATCGGTGTGGAGGCGTCCAGTCTTTTTTTAGAAAAATTGCGCGGTGTTGTCGATCCCGAAACGAAACGCAAAATCATCGGCGAGCAATATATTCGCGTGTTTGAAGCGGAAGCACGCAAAATTTCCGGCGTCAAATTTCTGGCGCAGGGCACGCTGTATCCGGACGTGATCGAAAGCGTCTCGCCGCGCGGCGGCCCGTCGGTGACGATCAAAACGCATCACAACGTCGGCGGCCTGCCGGAGAAAATGCACTTGCAACTCGTGGAGCCGCTGCGCGAGCTGTTCAAAGACGAAGTGCGCCACTGCGGCCGCGTGCTCGGCCTGCCGGAACATATTCTCGGCCGGCATCCGTTTCCCGGCCCCGGTTTGGCGGTGCGAATTTTGGGCGAAATCACGCCGGAACGCGTGCTTTTGCTGCAAGAAGCCGACGCGATTTTCATCGAAGAATTGCGGCGCAGCGGTTGGTACGATCAAGTGTGGCAGGCGTTTGCGGTGTTGTTGCCGATTCACTCCGTCGGCGTGATGGGCGATAATCGCACGTATGAAATGACCATCGCCCTGCGCTCGGTGAATTCCGTTGACGGCATGACGGCGGATTGGTCGCCATTGCCGCATGATGTGCTGGCAAAAATTTCCTCGCGCATCACCAACGAAGTGCGCGGCATCAATCGCGTGGTGTACGATATCAGCTCAAAGCCGCCGAGTACGATTGAGTGGGAGTAGAAATTGATTTTAAAAGTCAATTATTGGCAGTATTAGCAGTAGACTATGCGTACAATGTCACTAACATTTTGAACAAAGGGCATTAGCTGGTTAACTTGAAATTATTT
>CAYUVM010000874.1:0-1960 GCA_964447935.1 uncultured Cytophagia bacterium
TATAGCGATGTCGGGTTGCGTTTTGCGCTTGCCTTCGCGATCGGCGGTTATGGCGGCTATTTGCTCGATGCAAAGCTGGCGATTTCGCCGATTGCCTTGCTCGTCGGCATTATGTTGGGCGCGACCGCCGGATTTATCAGCCTCTATCGCACGGTCATGAAGACTGAGGCGCCGAATGAACCGGCTGCCGTAAATCCGGGCCGCAAAGGATCAGCACAGAAAAATTGATGCAAATTTTTTTCTACCCGGCGTTAAGTTGGACGAAGGTTTTCGTAAAATTCTCCCTGAATTTCATCATGACGAATGCTGCAGCGGCGATTCAGTGGGGAATTTTTTATGCCCTGGCCTTAAGTATCGCGTTGGCGGTTGCCAACTACCTGGCCTTGCGCTGGGCGCGCACACAAGCTTTGCAGCAGTTCATGTGGGTTTTAGTCGGCGGTTTTCTGGGCCGGCTCGTGATTTTCGGCCTCGCGATGGTGGTGGTTTGGAAGTTTACGGAGTTGGATGGCAAAACGTTTACGTGGACGTTGCTGATTTCATATTTACTCTTTCAATTAATCGAAACGGTTATATTACAAAGATATTTCAAACGCGTTAAATCAATACCTAAGGCATGAAGGGCGCATTGAGTTTTACTCTCATATTGTTTCTCCTGCTTTTTCAAACCGGGACGGCTGTGGCACAGGGCGAGTCGCATTCTCCCACCGACACTTCTCATGCAGCCGCTGCTGCCGCGCACGGTGACTCCACACAGGAGGAGCAAGGCGCAGGGCAGCATGGTCAAGCAGGCCACGGCGATGATATCGGTTCCGTCATCATTCATCACATCAGCGACGACAACAAAATTGAGTTACCCTTCGTCGGTGAAGTTCATCTCCCTCATCTTGAGCTATCCGGCATTGATTTTTCCATTACCAAGCATGTTTTAATGATGCTGGTCGCGGCAACCTTGCTCATTGTATTGCTCAGCATTGCCGCGCGCCGCCGCAGCCCCGATGAAGTGCCCACCGGTTTTGCCGCTGCCATTGAAACCGTCGTCGAGTTTATTTACACCCAAATCGCCATCCCCAATTTAGGCGAAAAACACGCCGGCAAATTCACGCCTTATTTGTGCACCGCTTTCTTCTTTATTTTAACTTGTAATTTGCTCGGACTGGTGCCCTATGCAGCCACGGCCACGGGCAATGTAAGTGTGACCGCCGGCCTGGCCCTGATGACGTTTGTTTTGACCCAAGCGACGGCGATCAAATCGCAGGGCGTGGGTGGTTTTCTGAAACATCTTACCGGCGGCGTGCATCCGTTGATGTGGCCGATCATGATTCCGGTCGAGTTTCTCGGCTTATTTACCAAGCCGTTTGCCTTGTGCATTCGTTTGTATGCGAATATGACCGCCGGTCACGTCGTGATTTTGTCACTCGTCGGTTTGATTTTTATCTTCGGCAAAGGCGGCGCGAGTCCCGTCGCCGGTTATGCCATCGCGCCGGTGTCGATTGCCTTTTCATTGTTTGTCAATGTATTGGAACTAATGGTGGCTTTTTTACAAGCCTATATTTTTACTCTGCTGTCTTCGCTGTTCATCGGTGCCGGGATTCATGCTGAACATGAGCATGAAGAACACGGCGCGCATCATTAAAATTTAGGACGGGCTGCCAGCCTGTCATTATTTGAAATTAAATATAAGCGTGGACAGACTGGCAGTCTGCCCCACATAAATTTCACCTTGATCTTTGAAGGAGGAACTGACAAATGGAAGGTTTGAGCTTAGCCCACTTAGCTGCCGGTTTTGGCGCGGGTATCGTTGCGTTGGGCGCCGGTTTTGGCATTGGTAAGATTGCGAGCGCGGCAATGGAGGCCATCGGCCGCCAGCCGGAAGCTGCCGGTGATGTGCGTGGCACGATGATTATTGCCGCCGCCCTTATTGAAGGCGTCGCCCTTTTCGGCGAAGTCGTTTGCGTTCTCT
>CAYUVM010000875.1:0-1954 GCA_964447935.1 uncultured Cytophagia bacterium
TGCCGCCGCAACCCTGTTTTTACAGCCTCAAACCACGAAGTCAGAAAGTTGATATTGAATGATTTTGGGTGCAAAGTTTTTGCTTCGCCCTGCCGGCTAAAAGCCTTCTCAGCTTTTCTCAAACTTGGGTAAAAGCGCCTTTGGGGTCGTGCAAAAAATTTGCATTTACCACAGAGATCAATTTATATTTTCAAAATTTTTCTCGATACTATTTCGACCCTTCCAAAACGCAAAAACCCCGCGCGACATCTGGCGCTCAAGTAAGCCCTCGGTCTCAGGGGTTTCTTTAATTCAGTGTCATGCTCCAAGGGTCTCGCAGATTTCTCTGAACGATTGCTGAGTTAATATCATCGATTCAGAAAAAAAACAAGAATTTTATAATTTAACAGAATTCGTCAAGTTACGAGTAATCTGACCGGTCGTTAAAAGTTATTTCCGAATTCATTCAAGCGGCCGGTCAATTTTGTGACCGCCAACTGAGGTGTTACTTCAACGGGCAGATTAGATTATTTCTCCACCCGCGCAATCTCTTCCAGCGCATTTCGTGCGGCCACAATAAAATTAGCATCCGCGTTTTGTGCCAGCACTTCCTGCAGGGTGGCTTTGGCCGCGCTCACCTGTAAGCGGCCGAGCATGTTGAGCGCCGTTTGTTGCAGCCCATAAATTTGGCTCGGCACCAAGTCAATCAACGTTTGATGCAATTCTTTATCGTTCGGCGCGCAAGCCACCCACGCATTCAGCGCTGCATCGCGCACGTTTTGGTTGTAACCGTCGCCGGTGTATTTCTTAATCGTGGCCACGAGCGTGGGATTCTTCATTTCACCAAACGCGCGCAAACACGCGATGACGATTTCATCCATCCATGATTTGCGCGCCAATTGCTGCTTGATCAATTCCGCCTCCGTTTGCGGATTAGCGCGGGCCAGCGCCAGAATCGCAGTCGCGACAACGTCGGTGTGTGAATCGGTTTTGATGAGATCTTTCAATTTTTGCTCCGCCGTCGCCGTGCCGAATTTCGGCAATGCCAGCACCGCGGCTTTGCGAATGCGATAATCGCTCGCTTTCAATGCCGGCGCCAGCGCCTGTTCTGCAGCGGGAGTACGAATCATGCCGAGTTGCAAAGCCGCTTCCGCACGCACGCCCCAAAAATCATTGCTGGAAATCAACTCGGACAAAGCGCGGACGCTGCGCGGGTGCACCGGATAGCGTGAGGCCAGTTCACGAATCGACCAGATTCTTCCCGGCACCGGCGTGTTTTTCGTTTGATAAATCAACTCGTCGAGACTCTTCGGAAAATTAATTTCCGCCACCAGATCGCCTTCGCCGTCGAAGCTCACCATCAGTGGCTTTTCTTCACACGGGAAGAGAAAATTCGCGCTTTCATTTTTAATCCAAATCTTTTCCTGCCATCTTTTCGTCGCCGTGCCGATTGTGATTTTCACTGGCAAATCGAAAGTTCCCAATCCTTCTACAATCGGCTGCACTTGCTTGACGGCAAGGTCGATGAGCTTGCGATCGGCAAGATAACGATAGCTCACTTCAAATTGCGGATGGCCGCCGTTCGTTATCCATTGCGCAAAAAACCAATCGAGATTCTCGCCGGTTGTTTCTTCAATGGCAATTTTCAAATCATTGCTGACGACGTTGGAGAATTCATGTTTGTGCAAATAATGGCTGAGGCTGCGAAAAAATGATTCGTCGCCTAAAACTGCGCGCAACATGTGCAACACCACCGCGCCTTTCAAATAAGTATGCTCGGTGTTGTAAATCGTGTTGGCGTCGTCAAAATAATGATGCTCCAGGCCGCGAATCATGTGCTGCGTGCGCACGAAATCAATGTAATGCTGCTTCGCCATTTGCACATCAAACAAAAGCTGGTCGCGGCCCACGGATTCTTCATCCCACAGCATCATCAAATAACTCGCGAAGCTTTCATTTAGCCCGAGGTAACTCA
>CAYUVM010000876.1:0-1953 GCA_964447935.1 uncultured Cytophagia bacterium
ACTTTTTTTTTTTTTTTTACAATCGCGCCCAGCTTAAAACCTTTGACATAAAGCTGGCTGGTGATCATCACCGGCATTTTGCGGTGATCATCCGTCATGTGAATGAGCAAGCGGCCTTTCTGCTGAAACAACCCGGAAGTTTTAAGCACCGGCTCAACCACGAGACAAGGAAACTTGCCAGCTTTGGTTTGCGCTTTTTCACGCTTGTGCACGATCATCTGCAAATCAAACAATTTGCCGTCGGAGTGGTTGGGCAAGCGAACCGTATCGCCCGGCGCGAGCTTCATTGTGCGCAACAAATAAATCGCCGACAGCACATCCTGCACGAACGGCGGCACGGCGAGCGTATCAAGCTTGTCGCCTTTTTTCATGACGGCGCGATGGTTGATTTGATCAAACGCCACGGTATGCTCACTTTGATAATCGCCCTCGTGAAGGCTTTTTTTGAACCACCAGCTAAACAGGCCGTCGACGTCGGTGTGCGATTCGACGCGATCATCCATTTTAAAAAAAGAAGAGAAAAACTTGTTCGACCACAATTCCGAGGTGATTTTATAACAAGGTCTGCCGTTCACCGTCACCAGTTGCGGCACGGCCAGCCGCGCATTGCCTGCGGCAAGAGGGCCATAGTGCACGAGAAACGTCAGACTTTCGCCGACGCCAAACGCCATATTCGGCATGACGCGCAGCGGCGCGGCGCCGTTATTCATCACCGTTGTCGTATTTGAATCCGGTTTGCTGGCCGCCGGCTTCGTCACCGCGTTCACTGCGGAATCCTGGCGCAGCGGTTTTGTTTGTGCAAGGATCAATGCGGCATTGCACCCCAGCGCGGTTAAAAAAATAACCGGAAGCCTCCTGCCACGCCAAATCCTTTTTTGAAAAACCGCCATTCGTTCGATTATCCTTTTGTTGTGGAAATTTTTTCACAAATTTTTTGAAATGCGGCCTGCACTGAAATAGCGCGCATACAATCGCAAACCTTAGTTGCTGCCGCGCGGCAACGCCGGCATTCTTCATCCTGCGACATTAACACTTCCGTCCGCCGGCCATACGGCCCCCAGCGCTCCGGCCGGCAGGCCTGAATCGGCGGATAAAACGCGACAACCGGCGTACCGACCATCACCGCCAGATGCAACGGCCCGGTGCTGTTACTCACAAAAATCGCCGCGCGCTGGCACAACCCCGCCAACTCGGTAAGACTTAAACGGTCGCAGAGTGAAATCGGTTTCGTTGTGGTCTGTTGCAGAATCGCAGCCATTAGAGCCGCCTCGTTTCCCGCACCCGTGAAAACCACAGGCAAGCCAGTTTGCTGTCGTAGCAAATCCGCCAGATTCGCAAAATACTCGGGCGGCCAATCGCGCGCTGAGCCGCCGCTGCCCGGATGCAAAATAATCGGACGCGCGCCAACGCCGAGTGCGTCTAACTTGGCGTCAATGCGTTCACGCTCTTTGAGCGCCAGCGTGAAATGGAATTCAACTTCAGCTTCTGTTATTCCCAGTGGTTGGAGCAAACGCAAATTGTATTCCGCCTCGTGGTGCGCGGCATTTTTGCGATGCTCAAAAACACGCCGGTTAAATAAAAAACTGTACCAGCGATAACCGCTGCCAACGCGTTGGGCAATGCCGCTGCGCCAAATCGCCCAAGCCAATTCGGGCCGCGGATGCAACACGATCGCAGTGTCAAAATCTCTTTGCCGCAGAACGCGGCGGAGCCGGGAGAAATCACCGGCGATTTCCGCGCCATCCAGTTCAAGGCTGTCATCCACATGCGGATGACAGCGCAGAATTTCTGCGGTATAACGCCGCGCAAGAAAAGTTACGTGCGTCTCGGGCCATTTTTTTTTCAAAGCCGTGGCCACCGGGGTGGAGAGGATGACGTCGCCGAGACGATCGGTCCGCACCAACAAAATTTTCTTACGGCTCATTCGGCGACGGCGTGCCCCCGCCGCTGTTG
>CAYUVM010000877.1:0-1951 GCA_964447935.1 uncultured Cytophagia bacterium
AATTCGGCCGGAGGCCAGATGATTGGACGGCACGCGATTATCCGTCGGCCCGCACTGCGATTCCGGCGGCGCACCGCCAACCCACTCGCCAACCATCAACTCTTTCATCTTCACGGAAACATCGCGATCATTGGGCGCAACATGAATTTGCAGTTCAATCGCGTCGCCGTTAAAATAGGCGCTGGTGTTGTACCATTGCGCAATGGTAGTCGCGTCCAAACGTTGCCAGACACCGTCTTTAACGGATTTAAGAATGATATAACTCTGCTCGCCAAGCCGGGCGTTGTCAAAAAACAAACGCAGCCAGGGCGCCCCAGTTACGGCGATGCGATGGCTTTCGGCCAACGTGGTATTTCCCGACTTGCCTCTGTGAACCTTCGAGTTCCATGTGTAGGGCTGCGTGTGTGATGGCGCTTCGACCGGCTGCGCGACGAGACGAACGGGAGAAACGATTAAAACCGCCATTCCAATCAGCCATAACCATTGACGCATTGTTGTTTTCATCCTGTGCTCCTTTGGGGTTGGGATGAGACATCCGTGTTAAACAATCTGATTTATCTGCGCGCTCACGGCTTGCAACAAAAGCGTTCGTGAGCTGCGAATAAAAAAATGATCACCCCCAAACATTTGCAAGGCAAAGTGGTTCCGGGTTTGATCACGCCACGCCTCCAAATGCGTAATCGGAGTGCTGGCATCCTGCTGTCCGCCAAAACATGAGATCGGACAATCCAGCGGCAGGTCATCGTGGTAAACATAAGTGTCGTGCATCGTAAAATCAGCGCGCAGCATGGGCAGCATCATTTCCAGCATCTCGGCGTTTTGCAAAATTTCCGGCGGTATGCCGCCGTAACGTTGGTTAACTTCCTGAAGCAGTTCGTCGTCCGGCAAGTGATAAACCGGCGGCTCAAGACTCGGCAACTGCGGGGCGCGCGCCCCAGAGACGAAAAGCTTGCCCGGCAACGGCTGTGCAGCGCGACGCAACTCGCGAATCAACTCGAATGCAATGAGGGCACCGAGACTATGGCCGAAAAATGCAAACGGCTTATCCAGATACGGCTTCATGGCCTCCGCCAAAACCGCACACAATGCACGCACTTGCGTGAGGGGTGTTTCACAGAGTCTCGTCTCCCGACCGGGAAGCTGCATGGCGCCAATTTCCACCTCCATCGGCAAACTCGCCGCCCACGTGCGATATTCAAACACGCCGCCGCCGGCATAAGGAAAACAGAATAGCCGCACACGTGCCGTGGCATTCGGTTTGGGAATGTTGATCCACGCGTTCTTAATCATGTTCGTATTAGCCTCTGCAGAGACCAATTTTTAAAAAATAAAATACATTGCAACCGCTGTCCCAACATCAATGCTTGGAGACCTCACGACAAACTAACCTGCTCCAAACGTCCGGTGCCCTTGAGCGTACTGAGATCAATATTCGCGTGGCAGCGCACTTTGACATAATCAAGGGTCAAGCCGCCGACCAGTCGAATGTTGCCGCTCGCGCTGGAAAAATTGGCTTGACCCAAATCACTGGCGTTTTTATCCAGCCGCACGCCAAGTTCGGTGCCGCCCTGAGTGTTGGTAAACTTAATGTGCACGTAGCCGCGGTCAATACTTTCTTTCAATGCCTGCGCGGTTTTCTCGGGCCGCAGCGTCACTTCAACTGGATGCTCGCCGCTTGACAAGCGCTGCACCAAATCATTTTTAACCGGCGCAGGTTGAACCGGCGGCGGTGGCGGCGGATTTTTCGCCAGCTCTTCCATCTTTTTCCGCAAACTCAGCGGCCGCATGTCGGTCCACACTTCCTTAATATAAGCGAGGCATTCTTCTTTGGGCCCGCTTTTGCCCGCATCACGCCAGCCGAGGGCGTTTTCTCTTTCTGCCGGCCAAATAGAGTATTGCTCCTCGTGATTCAACACGACTATATAAATCAGCGTGTCGTCTTGGTTCGTTT
>CAYUVM010000878.1:0-1948 GCA_964447935.1 uncultured Cytophagia bacterium
TCCTCTCCGGCGGGCATTCCGGCCAAGTGTATGTTTACGGCGTACCCTCGATGCGGCATATTTCAACGATTCCGGTGTTCACGCCGTATCCGGCGACGGGCTATGGCTTCGACAAAGAGTCCAAAGAAATGCTCGGCGGCTATACGTGGGGTGATGCCCATCATCCTTCGTTGAGCGAAACCAACGGCGATTACGACGGCCGCTGGCTGTTCATTTCTGACAATGCGAACAATCGCATGGCTCGCATTGATATGCGCGATTTCAAGACCAAACAGATTTTCGGCCCGATTGCCAACGTCTCCGGCAATCACTGCTCTTCGTTCACGACGGAAAACACGGAATACGTGCTCGCCGGTTCGCGCTTCTCGATTCCATTGCCGAAAGGCACGTTTGAGAAGATCGAAGATTATGCCACGAAATATAAAGGCGTAGTGGCTGGCATTGCAGTCAATGCGCAAAGCGGTGAAATGTCGCTGGGATGGGAAGTGTTGATGCCGCCGTTCAACTATGATCTTGGCGATGCGGGCAAAGGCCCGAGCGCGGATTGGGGCTTCTGGACGTGTTACAACAGCGAGCGCGCCACCGGCAAACTCGAAGTCACTTCCACGCAAAAAGATCGTGACTATGTCGCCGCGGTGAATTGGAAGAATGCGGAGAAGGCAATTGCCGACGGCAAATTCAAAATGATCGGCGGTGTGAAAGTGATTGATCCCAAAGACGCGCCGGGCGTGGTTTATCTCATGCCCGCGGCGAAATCACCGCACGGCGTCGATGTGAGTCCCGACGGCAAGTATATCATCGCCAGCGGCAAACTGCAAAGCATCACGACCGTGTTCAATATCGAAAAGATGCTTACCGCGATCCAGAACAAGGATTTCACCGGCGACGAAGATGGCATTCCTGTGCTCAATTATGATAACATCAAAGACGCGGAAGTGAATGTCGGCCTCGGGCCGCTGCATACACAATTCGACGACAAGGGTTTTGCGTATACTTCACTGTTTGTCGAGAGCGCGGTCGCGAAGTGGAAACTCGGCACATGGGAAGTGCTCGATAAAATTCCGGTGTCGTACAACATCGGCCACTTGACCGCCGCGGAAGGTGACACGAAAAATCCGGACGGCAGATATTTGGTGGCGATGAACAAGCTCTCGCATGGACGGCATGTCAGTGTCGGCCCGTCACAGCCAGAGTCTTCGCAGCTCATCGACATCGGCGGGGAAAAGATGGCGTTGCTTTACGATTCTTTCACCGAGCCGGAGCCGCATTATGCGCAAATTTGCAAAGCGGATAAATTGCATCCGATCGAAGTCTATCCGAAAGAGGAAAATAAACATCCCAAAGCTATCTGGGATGTGAAAGACGCAAAAGTCGTCCGCAGCGGCAAGAATGTGGAAGTGCAGATGGTGGCCGTGCGCTCGAGCTTTGAGCCGGCGACGCTGGAAGTCAACAAAGGCGACAAGGTAACGATCTACCTTACCAATATCGAGCAAACCACGGACGAGTTGCACGGCTTTGGCCTCAACGAGTACAACATCAACATTGTGGCCGATCCGGGTGAAACAAAGGTGATTGAGTTCACCGCCGACAAAACGGGTGTGTATCCGTTTTATTGCACGAACTTCTGCTCGGCGCTGCATCAGGAAATGCAGGGATATTTGCTGGTGAAGTGAGGCTTGGATATTGATTACTCGTACTCTTTTTCACACTCTTACTCGCTTTTAAAATTTTTTAAAGGCGAGTAGGAGTGGGAGTGCGAGCAAGAAAAGCTTTGGAGCGAAACAATAAATTTGCTAAAATAAAAAATAAATAATTCGTCCGTATTCGATTAAAAGAAAGGAATGAAGTTATGAAGAAAATCATTGGCTTTGTTGGCCCAGTGCTTTTGGGTACGACAATTTTATTCAGTCAAACCGCCTCAAAAGATTGGACGGCATACGGTAAGAAA
>CAYUVM010000879.1:0-1945 GCA_964447935.1 uncultured Cytophagia bacterium
GTGCGGAAATCTGAATTACTTAAAAAATTCAAAGAGAAAATCTTTAAGCGATGATTGGCGTGACTGCCACCTTTTGTATTGTTGGCGTGTCGCCAAGCCCACCGGGCCGTCCCAAATGCCGCCGTGCAACATTGTATCAAAAACCCGCACAGCTAAGACATTTTCCTGATTCGACAACAGCATCTCCGCTGGGACGAAATACGCGCGGTTCTGCTGATAATAATTCTCGTAAAATCCGCGATAATTGGGGCGATCTGGCCAGCGGCCGGTTTTGCCTAAAAACTTTCCATTCAAATACACTTCGTCGACGTCATCGATTTTTCCCAATATGAGAATGAGTTTTTCGTTCGCCAGCTCGCGAGGTAAGCGAAAGCTTTTTCGATACCAACCGATGCCGTCGTAATTTTTGTGGCCGTAGCTATCCCAGTAACTCGGTACCGCCACTTGCTGCCAACTGGCATCGTCCCAATCCGGCAGCGTAAAATTGTCATCATCTCCGATTTGTAGCTTCCACCAACCATCCAGCCGCAGCGATAATTGCATTTGCTCCGGCGAATAGAATATCCCAATATCGCCTTCCATAATTCCACCGGCCAAATCGTCGTCATACACCCGGACGGCAATCACATTCTTGCCGGTCGGATTCAAAAATTCTTTTGGAACCAAATAGTTTCGTGAAAGGTTGTAGGCGGTTTCATAGCGCGGGGGAAATCCGCCTTGGTAGCCAATTAATTTACCATTGATATAAGTCTCGTCAACGTCATCGATGCTGCCAAAGTGCACATACAAAAGATACTCCTGCGCCTGGGCCGGTGTTTGAAAACTCTTGCGATACCACGCATAGCCGTCATAACCCGGAAAACCCTGATTTTCCCAAGCGCCGGGCACATGTAGTTGTTCCCAACGCGAATCATCGTATTCGCCTTCGCTGTAGGCTGGATTATCGCCAATTTCAAATTTCCACTCGCCCCGGAGTGAAAGAGCGCGGCGCCACTCTTGAGCGTTTGCTGGCGCGAACGCCAGCAGAGCAAATAACGCGAGATAATTGCCGGCTTTTATTAGGTTCTGGTTTCTATTCATAGTCGTCATGCGTTTGGTTTTTCTGTTACGCTATATAATACGACTTGGGATTTTTCGAGTTGTCAGAGTCTTATGAAAGATTGTCAAAAATTGTCACGGCGATAATTTAATGTGGCGTTTACATCCTGTCTGAGTCCGGCACACGGGCAGACTGGATGCTTATGCTTACGATATTTTCGGTAATGGGCAGTGGGAACAGGGCGCAAAGCTATAAGTTTTACCCGAGAAATTTGTAGCCGATGCCGTGCACCGTGATGATGAAATCGGGATTGGCGGGATCTTTTTCAATTTTCTTGCGCAGCTTCAAGATGTGGTTATCAACTGTGCGCGTGGTGGGATATTCTTCTATGCCCCAAACTTTATCTAACAACTCGTCGCGACTTATCGTCTTGCCGCGATTCGTGATGAGGTGGCGTAAAATTTCAAACTCTTTCGGCGTCAGCTCGATGGCCTCACCGGCTTTCGTGGCGTGATAATGCGCAAAATCCAAAACCATCTCGCCAAAGGCATAGGTGTCGCTTGGCTTTGCGGTCGTAGAGCCGTGTCGCCGCAACAGCGCATGAATACGCGCCAGCAGCTCACGCAAGCTGAACGGCTTGGTCACATAATCGTCCGCGCCCAGTTCTAATCCCAACACTTTGTCAATTTCCTGGCCCTTCGCCGTCAGCATAATAACGGGCGTGTTATTGCCTTTGGCCCGCAGGGTTTTGCAAACTTCGTAGCCCGGCATTTTCGGCAGCATGAGATCCAAGAGAATCAAATCCACTGGATTCGCCACGGCATAATTCAATCCGGCCAAACCGTCGGCCTCGGCATGGACTTCATAACCTTCAAAAGTAAGATTATCTACCAAGCCGCGCGCCAT
>CAYUVM010000880.1:0-1944 GCA_964447935.1 uncultured Cytophagia bacterium
TTTTGCACGACGCCGGCATCAATGGCACCAACGTGATTGTCGGCATGATGGATTCCGGCTTTCGCTGGCAGGATCACGAGGCGTTCGTTCATCTCCGCAATAAAATTATTGGCGAGCGCGATTTTCTTCAAAATGACACGGTCACGCGCAATCAAACCGGTGACCGCAGCGACCAAGACAACCACGGCACACAAACATTTTCGACGCTCGGTGGTTTCAAGCCCGGCCAACTGATCGGTCCGGGTTATAATGCGCGCTTTCTTTTGGCAAAGACCGAGAATGTGCCGACTGAAACGCACGCGGAAGAGGATTACTGGGCGCAAGCCGTGGAATGGATGGAAAATCTCGGCGTCGATGTGACTTCGACTTCGCTGGGCTACACGGAATTTGACGCCGGGCAAACCAGCTACACGCCGGCGAACATGGATGGCAAAACCACGATCATCACCAAGGCGGCGGAGACAGCGGCGAGCAAAGGCGTCATCGTCGTAAATAGCGCCGGCAACGAAGGCAATTTCGCCTGGCGAATTATCGGTGCGCCCGCTGATGGTCCCAATGTGATTGCGGTCGGTGCCGTCAATGCGGCTGGACAACTCGCGAGTTTCTCCAGCACCGGCCCAACGGCGGATGGCCGCATCAAACCTGATGTATTGGCAATGGGGGTCACTACAAATAAAGTTATTCCTGGCAGCATCAACCAATATACGGTTGTTGGCAATGGAACTTCGTTTTCTTGCCCACTTATCGGCGGCGTAGTTGCGCAAATTCTCTCGGCGCATCCGGAAACAACGCCGCAACAAATGATGCATGCGTTGCGCACAACTGCCAGCAATGCCGCGGCACCGAACAATAATTTGGGCTACGGCATTGTCAATGCGAAAGCCGCCATCACTGCGCTGGGGCCGGCGTTTAGCAATGAACCGGAGGTCAGCTCGGCCCAAAGCGGTGTGTTCTCGATAACGATGCGCATCCTGTCGCGCGACGGTATTACACCCGGCAGCGTGCGCGTATTTTACGCCGGTCGCGGCAGCAGCACGTTTAATTCTGCAGTGATGGCGCCAATCGATTCGACGGGATATGTGGCGCAGATTCCACGGCCGACACAGTTGACAGATACGCTGCGAGTCTATTTCACTGCAACGGATGCGGGATTTGGCAATGTGACGTATCCGAAGCGCGCGCCGCAAAGAACGCTGCAAGTACGCGGCGACGGCATCGTATTGAATGTCGGTGAGCCGGCGCCGCCTATCCCCACGCAATTTGTTCTCGAGCAAAATTTGCCCAATCCTTTTGGCGGCAGTTTGGCGCCACGCACGCAAATTGCTTTTACGTTACCGAATAACTCTGCTGTGCGCATCCGGGTGTTCAATGTTTTGGGTCAACTCGTGCGCACATTGTTTGACGGCAATTTGCCCGCCGGCCGTTATCGCAGTTTTGCCTGGGACGGCACCAATGATTTGCAACAGCCCGTCGCCGGTGGCGTGTATTTTTATGAAGTCGCCACCGCACTCGGTGCCGCCCGGAATAAAATGTTGCTGATCAGGTAATCGTGCGACTAAACTTTTTATCGCGGTACAAAAATTAGTTGACGGAATCGAACGGCACCTGTGGCGAAAAAACTAAAGATCGGATTGGCGCTCGGCGGCGGCGGGGCGCGCGGGTTGGCGCACATTGGCGTGCTCAAAGTCCTCGAAGCCAACAAAATTCCGATCGAGGTGATCGCCGGCACGAGTATCGGCGCGATGGTGGGTGCGGTTTATTCACTACATTTGCAGGCCAGCGTTCTGGAAGAACGGATGCAAGCCTTTTTGCAGTCGCCGGCTTTTTACGAAAGCGGCCTCAATCTGTTCAAAAAGAAAAAGGCGGAAGAAAATTTTTTCGGGCAGGTGGCCAAGTACGTCAAAGAACGCATCGTGATTAATTTGGCGCACAGCCGCCCCTCGC
>CAYUVM010000881.1:0-1943 GCA_964447935.1 uncultured Cytophagia bacterium
ACCGAAGAGTATGCGGCCATCGGCGATTTTCCTTCTTCGCCTTGGCTTCGGCCTTCACCAGATCTTCATTACGCAAACGCCGCAGCGCGCTGAAAGGGCCGATAACGACTTCATCTTTGGGTTCCAAACCGGAAACGACTTCAAAGAACCGATCTCCGGCAATGCCGATTTTAACTTCACGATATTGCACTTTGCCGTCTTGAATAACAAATGCGCCTTGCACTTCCTTTTCTTTGGAAGAATCGCTGGCGGCCGCGCCATTCGTGAGTTTACTTTTGCGGCTTTTCGGATCCAGCGGTTTAAGCTCCGAGGGCTTGCGCAGCGTCAACGCTTGAATCGGCACGGCAATCGCTTTCTCGCGGTAGCCGGTGGTGATTTCAGCTTTGCAAGAGAGACCGGGGCGCACATTCGGAATCACATCGGTCAATTGCACCAGCACTTCGAAGCTCGTGGCCTGTTGTTGTCCGCCGCTGGCCGCGCTTAAAATCGGACTGTGTCCGACTTTGGTGACTTGTCCTTTAAATGACGTATCGGGATAGGCATCAACTTTAACAAAGGCTTCTTGTCCAATCTTGACGCTGACAATATCGGTTTCGTCGACTTCGACTTCCGCTTCGATGGTGGCAAGATCGGCAATCGTCAGCAGCACCGTCGCGGGGTTATTGAAGGCGCCGACGAACACGTTTTCGCCTTCTTCGATATTGCGCGCCGTCACGATGCCGGCAATATCGGAATGCACATTCACTTTTTGCAATTCATGCCGGGCATTGGTGAGCGAGGCCTGCCAGCGGTGCACGTCCTGTTCCGCGGCCTGCACTTGCATTTTTTGCACGTCGTAATTCGTGCGTGCTTTCTGCAAAAATTCTTCCGAGGTCAGTTTCTTTTCATACAAAGCCTGCTGGCGTTCGAATTCTTTTTGCAATTGCGCCAAATTCGCTTTGGCTAAATCCAGATTGGCCCGTGAGGCGGCGACACTCGCTTCGCCCTGTCGCACGCTGGCTTCGGCGGGCGTCGGGTCAATCTGCATCAGAAATTGTCCCTTTTCCACTTTATCGCCTTCCTCAACGGCCAGACGGACGACTTTGCCCAGGGTGCTGGCGCTGATATCAACTGAAGTTTTGGCGCGAATTTTTCCCGAGGCCGAAACGAGCGCACGCAATTCGCGTTCTTCCACTTTTTGCGACTCGACGGTCGTGGCACTTTTACGGCTCATGCTTAAGTTTGCAACCACAAAAATCGCAATGACGGCCACTAAGCCGAGGGCAATCCACAACTTCTTCTTGTTCATAATCCTCACTCACTCTCGCGTTTTTTAAATTTCCGGTTAAAACGTATACCTGCTATAATGTTGGAATATTTTTACGCAATGGCAAGCGGAAAGATTCAAAAAAAATGGAGCATAGAATCGCTATAACCGTTCGATTCCATGCTCCACGCAGTGAGGAGGATAGACCAATAAACTCGGCAGGGATTTAATTCGACGCCTGCATCGCCACAATTTTTTTCGCTTCGGGATACGCCAGCGCCCGTTCGATGCTGTTTGTCGTCGATTTGACCACTTCTTCGCACAGTTTGACAGCCTGCGCTTTATCGCCCGTTTTCAAATACGCCTTGGCCAGCAAAAATTTATGGAAAACATCGTTCATATTGGCCTGCTTTAAATGCTCGACGGCAGCCGGATAGTCGCCTTTTTCGAGCAAAATGTAGCCCGCCAAATAATGATACGAATCTTTATATTGCTCACCTTCCTTGCCGCCTTCATCGATCATCTTTTTGATCTGATCGGCGATTTTCCACGCTTCATCGTGTTTGCCCATTTTGGCCAGCGTGCGGCCCTGGCCATGATGCATGCGGCCCAGCCAGACAATTTTATTAATGCTATCAATCTGAGTTTTCGCCACCGGCGGCACGTATTTATAGCCGATTTCGTAACACCGCATCGC
>CAYUVM010000882.1:0-1939 GCA_964447935.1 uncultured Cytophagia bacterium
AATTGGTGCTGCTGACGCGCGAGTGGTATATGCATCCGAACGGCCAATTGCCGGCATATGAATGGGCTTTCGGTGATGTTAATCCGCCGGTTCATGCCTGGGCCACGTGGCGTGTTTTTCAGATTGATCGCAAGCTCAACGATGGCCAGGGCGATCGCGTTTTTCTCGAGCGGGTTTTCCAAAAACTCTTGTTGAATTTTACCTGGTGGGTGAACCGCAAGGACGCGCAGGGCATGAATATTTTTCAAGGTGGTTTTCTCGGCCTCGATAATATCGGCGTATTCGATCGCAGCGCGAAGCTGCCGACTGGCGGCCACATTGCGCAGGCCGACGGCACAAGCTGGATGGCGATGTACTCGCTCAATATGATGCGCATTTCACTCGAACTGGCGCTGCATAATCCGACCGTGTATCAGGACATGGCGACGAAATTTTTTGAGCATTTCCTTTATATTGCGGGCGCGACGGCGAATATCGGGGGCGAGGGCATTAATTTGTGGGATCAGCAGGACGAGTTTTTTTATGATGTGCTGCATTTGCCCAACGACGCGAAGATTCCGCTCAAAGTGCGCTCGATGGTTGGATTGATCCCACTCTTTGCGGTGGAAACGCTGGAGCCGGAGTTGCTCGAAAAAGTGCCGGAGTTTAAACAACGTCTCGAATGGTTTCTAAATTATCGTCCGGATCTGGCGAGTCTGGTCTCGCGTTGGCAGGAGCATGGCAAGGGCGAGCGCCGGCTCCTCTCTTTATTGCGCGGCCATCGCATGAAGATGTTGCTTAAACGCATGTTGGATGAAACCGAGTTTCTTTCAAATTATGGCGTGCGCGCGCTATCCCGTTATCACGACGAGCATCCGTATGTTTTTCACGTTGACGGCAGCGATTTTTCCGTGAAATATCAGCCGGCGGAATCCGATTCCAGCCTGTTCGGCGGCAATTCAAATTGGCGCGGCCCGATCTGGATGCCGGTGAACTACCTCATCATCGAAGCCTTGCAAAAATTTCATCACTATTACGGCGACGATTTCAAAATCGAGTGTCCGACCGGCTCTGGAATGTTCATGACGATCAACGACGTGGCTAATGAATTGTCGTGGCGCTTGACGCGTATTTTTTTGAAAGACGAGCGCGGCAAGCGGCCGGTGTTCGGGTACAGTGAGAAGATGCAAAACGATCCGCATTTCCGCGACTACGTTTTGTTCCACGAATATTTTCATGGTGACAATGGACGCGGCGTCGGCGCTTCACATCAAACCGGCTGGACGGGTCTCGTTGCGAAACTATTGCAACCACGTGCGGAGGAGAAATAAAACAGAGCAGCGGATTGTTGCAATATAAACCGCAGGACATTCCAATAATTCACTCACCGGCAAATAGAGTTTGTTAAGATGAAAGGTCAAATCTTGCGAAAAAAACTATTCGTTTTATTGAACGTTATATTGATGGCTTCTGCCTGTATGCGCACACACGAGGAACCTACAATGGCTAAAAAAGATATGATTGCCGGCGAAGGCAATTCCAAAATTGAAAGACTGGAGAAATCGCATGCGGAGTGGCGGCAATTGCTGACTCCGGAGCAGTACAGCGTGCTCTTCGAGGAAGACACCGAATACCCGCATTCCAGCCCGCTGAATCGCGAGAAGCGGGAAGGCACGTTTATTTGCGCGGCCTGCTATCTGCCGCTATTCTCCTCGAATACGAAATTTGAAAGCGGCACCGGTTGGCCGAGTTTTTTTCAACCGCTCACCGGACATATCGGGACCACAACGGATTACAAACTGCTGGTGCCGCGGACCGAGTATCATTGTATTCGTTGCGGCGGGCATCAAGGGCACGTGTTCGACGATGGTCCGGCGCCGACCGGGCAGCGTTATTGCAATAATGGCGTGGCGCTGAAGTTTGTGCCGGCAGGTGAAGAATTGCCACATTTACGAAATTA
>CAYUVM010000883.1:0-1932 GCA_964447935.1 uncultured Cytophagia bacterium
ACGATTACTTCGGCGGCCATTTCGTGCCAGTGGAAAGATTGCAATATTAATATTATTGACACGCCGGGTCACGTTGATTTTACCATTGAGGTTGAACGCTCGCTGCGCGTGCTCGATGGCGCGGTGGCGTTGTTCTGCGCCGTCGGTGGTGTTGAGCCGCAGTCCGAAACCGTATGGCGACAAGCCGACCGCTATCGCGTCCCCCGTATTGCTTTCATTAATAAGATGGATCGCACGGGCGCCGATTTTTTTCATGCGCTGCAAATGATTCGTGAGCGGTTGGGTGCCAATGCGGTGCCGATTCAAATTCCAATTGGTAGTGCGGATATGTTTACCGGCGTCATCGACCTTATCCGTATGAAGGCGATGGTCTATAAAGATGAGACGCTCGGGGCAAAATGGGAGGATTTGGAAATTCCGCATGAGTTGCTGGCCAAGGCGAAAGAATATCGTACACACCTGCTTGAAGCGGTTTCAGAATACGACGACACTTTACTGGAAAACTACCTGCATGACAAGCCGATTACGGAAGAAGAAATTCGTGCGGCGATCAGAAAAGCGGTGATTGATGTCAGTATGGTGCCGGTGATGTGTGGCGCTTCCTATAAAAACAAGGGCGTGCAGCCATTGTTGGATGCGGTTAATTATTATTTGCCTTCGCCTTTGGATATGCCGGAAACGAAGGGAACTCATCCGAAAACCGGCGAAGAGTTAATTCGCAAACCCGATCCCGATGAGCCTTTGGCGGCGCTCGCGTTTAAGATTATGACTGACCCTTACGTCGGCAAGTTGACCTACTTCCGGGTTTATTCCGGCAGGGTTGAAGCGGGTAGTTACGTTTATAATACAGTGACCGGCAAGAAAGAGCGCATTGGACGTTTATTGCTGATGCATGCTGATAAGCGCGAGGATGTGCAAGTGGCACGCGCCGGAGATATTGTGGCCGCGGTTGGTTTGAAGGATACGCGCACAGGTCACACGTTGTGCAATGAAAACAAGCAAATCATCCTGGAGTCGATGCATTTTCCGGAGCCGGTGATTGCGGTGGCGATTGAGCCGAAAACGAAGGCGGATCAAGATCGCCTTGGTGAATCATTGAATAAGCTCGCGGAAGAAGACCCGACGTTTAAAATTCGCACCGATGAAGAAACCGGCCAAACTTTGATTGCCGGTATGGGTGAGTTGCATTTGGAAATTTTGGTTGATCGTTTGTTGCGTGAATTTAAAGTTCACGCCCATGTTGGCAAGCCGCAAGTGGCTTACAAAGAAACGATTCGCCGTAAAGTTGAGCAAGAAGGCAAGTTTGTGCACCAATCCGGCGGCCGCGGCCAATTTGGCCATGTGGTGCTGGAGATTGAGCCGAATGAACCGGGTAAGGGCTTTGAGTTCGAGAGCAAGATCGTTGGCGGTGTCGTACCGAAAGAATACGTGAAGCCGACGATGGAAGGTGTTAAGCAGGCGATGTTAACCGGGGTTCTGGCCGGTTATCCAATGGTCGACATTAAGGTGGCGCTGGTGTTTGGCTCCTATCATGATGTCGATTCTTCGGAAATGGCGTTTAAAATCGCGGGTTCGATGGCCTTCAAGGAAGGCGCCAAAAAGGCCGGTCCGGTGCTTTTGGAGCCGATGATGGATGTCGAAGTCGTGGTGCCGGAAGAGTATATGGGACAAGTGATGGGCGATCTGAATTCGCGACGCGGCAGAATTCGCGGCTTCGTCCCCAGAAAGGACGCGCAGGTCATCGCGGCTTCGGTGCCGCTGGGCGATATGTTCGGTTATGCCACAGCGTTGCGCTCGCTGACGCAGGGCCGCGCGATTTTTACGATGCAATTTTCGCATTACGAACCGGTGCCGCAAAGCATTGCTGAGACGCTCTCGGAAGCCAGCAAAGTTAAAACAACAAAATAACATTGTCGTCACGACACGGCAATT
>CAYUVM010000884.1:0-1930 GCA_964447935.1 uncultured Cytophagia bacterium
CGCAGCATCCACACATAATATTTGCCGTTGATCGCCGGCGTCCAGCCGAGGCGTGGAATGTATTCGTAAGCTTCGTTGTCTTCCTGCCAATTGCCGGTGGCAAAATACTGTCGCTTGCCGGTGTTGAGGTCGATCACGCCGACGCGAATCTCACTGTTCGCTTCGCCAGCGCGCGGAAAACGAAACCGCTTCAGCGCTGGCCTCTCGCCTTGCAAATCAGCCATCACAAAATCACTCGTCTTCGATTCATCGAGCTGCACAAAAGCGAGGTAACGGCCATCCGGACTCCACGCCCAACCGTCGCGCAAGCCAAATTCCTCTTCATACACCCAATCCGTCGTGCCGTTGATGATTTTGCCGTCGGAGCCGTCGAACGTGAGCTGTGTCTCTTGCATGCTCGCCAACTCCACCGCGAACAAATTGCGGTCGCGCACGAACGCCACGTGCCGGCCGTTCGCGCTGAGCTTGGCAAAGAGTTGATAGCCTTTTTCGCGGCTGCTGCTGGGCGTCAACTTTTGCGTAGCGAAATCATATAGGTAATAATAGCCTTTCGTTGGAAAGCGCCACACCGGTGCGGAATCGGTGTAAATCAGCAGGCGGCTGCGATCGGCGCTGAACGCATAATCCTGAATTGCGATGAGACGATTCACATCTGCCGCATGCAGCTTCGCGCCATCCACCAAAACCGTTTGCTGATTCCGTTCCAAATCGAAGCTCATCAAATGTGTCGCGCCCGCCGTATCGGGTTTGACAAATGTGATCACCGGCCCTTTATCCGCCCACTGCCCGCCTTGAAAAAAGTTGCCGGCAAATTTTGCCGAGGCAAACAAATCTTCTAGTGTTAACGGTTTTTTGAGGGGCTGTGTGAAGGCGAGTGTGGTGTGCATGAAAAGCAGCAACATCCACGAAACAGCAAAGGAGGCTTTTGCAAAAGTGTGTTTTGTTATTTTCATCAATTTCTCCATTCAAATTGCAGCAAGTTATTTCGCCGTTCTGGTCACGCAGATCAAATTCGAGCCGTCGGCATTTATGAAATAAATCTCGCTCGGCCCGTCGCCATCCGATGAGAAAGCGATGCGCTTGCCGTCCGGCGACCAAAAAGCCGCGCGCTCGGTGGCGCGGGTATTCGTCATGCGGCGCACGTTTTTGCCGTCGGCATCCATCACGTAGATTTCGCTATTGCCATCACGGTCGGAAGTAAATGAAATCTTTTTATTGTCGGGTGACCACGAGGCTGCATGGTCATTGAACTCAGTCGTGACGAGCCGCTGCACCTCGGTACCGTCCGGTGTCATGGTGTAGATTTTGTTCTTGCCGGTGCGGTCGGAATAAAAAAGCAGCCGTTTGCCGTCGCGCGACCAGTTCGGCACTTGATCGTTGGCCTCGCCTGAAGTAATGACGCGAAAGTTGCTGCCATCGGGGTTCATCGTGCAGATGCGCCATTTTTTGCCGTCCTCCCAATTATTGCTCTCGCGCCATTGCAACGCGATGGTCTTTTCATCCGGCGCATACACTGGCACGCCCGCAAAACCTTGCAGCTTCGTAAGCTGCACGATATTCGAGCCGTCGGCGTTCATCACGTAAATGTTCGTGTCTTCGCCGTTGGCGCGAGGCGATTGAAAAACGATCCGGCGGCCGTCGCGTGAAAAATAAGGATGGGCGTCCCTGCCGGGCGCGTTCGTCAGCCGAACCTGATTCGAGCCGTCGGCGTTCATCACA
Source organism: uncultured Cytophagia bacterium (assembly GCA_964447935.1). Taxonomy (GTDB): domain Bacteria; phylum Zhuqueibacterota; class Zhuqueibacteria; order Zhuqueibacterales; family Zhuqueibacteraceae; genus Zhuqueibacter. The sequence continues at coordinate 1,720 of CAYUVM010000884.1, forward strand.
TAAATTTCCGGATTGCCGTCACGGTCCGACGTGAACGCAATTTTCTTTCCGTCGTGCGACCATTGCGGAAACATTTCATTGGCCTCGCGCTGTGGTGCAGGCGGTTGTTGCGCCAACGCCGAAGCGCAAGCAATGCCGCTGATGATCACAAAAAAGCTACCTCAACTTTCTGACTTCGTGGTTTCAGGCTGTAAAAACAGGGTTGCGGCGG
>CAYUVM010000885.1:0-1930 GCA_964447935.1 uncultured Cytophagia bacterium
ATCGTTTATGGCGTTTTTCGTGGTGGTCACGCTGGTGGATTTGTTGTTCATGTTTTCCGTCAATGTCGATGTAGTCGACGGCGCGATGGCGACGGTGAAATTGATGGGCAATGACGAGCAAAAAGAAATGGCCGTGGAGAAATTGCGCGACGGCATTATTAAAATTGAAGCTGGCGTGGCGACGGCGATGTATGTTGGCGGCATTTTTCTTTCCATCTTTGCGACAGCCAGCCTTGTGCCAAATATGTTGGAAAAGGGCAGCGTCGATCTCATGCTTTCGCGCCCGTTTGCGCGCTGGCAATTGCTGCTGGGACGTTATCTCGGCGGGTTGAGTATCGTGGCTATCAACGTCGCCTACTTAATTGGCGGCGCGTGGCTGATTCTCTCGATCAAAACGGAATTTTGGCATGTGCCGTTTCTTTTAAGCGGCCTGCTGATTATTTCAGTGTTCGGCGTGTTGTTTGCAATTATGACCTTCGTTGGCGTCACCGCGCGCAATTCCGGCGTTTCGATCATCGCGGCCTATCTCGTTGTTTTCTTCAGCCCAATGTTGCTGGCGCGCGATCAAATTTATGCCTTGCTATCGCAGAAAATTTATCAGTGGTTGCTCGACGGCATTTATTATTTGACACCGCGCACCACGGAGTTGGGCAAAATCACTACTTCGCTGGTGTTGGGCGATGCGATAACAAGCTGGGCGCCGCTTTTTCAATCGCTAGCGATCGGCGCTGGATTTCTCATGGCCGCGATTTACGTTTTTGAGAAGAAAGATTTTTAAACTTTAATCAGGAGGTTTTTTAAAATGAAAAAAAATGTCTCGTTATTCTTGTTGATGCTGTTTGCGGTGTTGGCCGTAGGTTGTGCACGCACCGGTTCAACCGCGATGTCGCCAACGGTTGCGCAGCATCTGGCCTGGATTCCCCAGGAGGTGAATAGCGTCGCTTATTTTGACCTGCAGAGCCTTCAGCAAAGCGAACTGGGCAAAAGCCTGGAAAAAGATTTTGACCATAAAATTTCGCGCTGGCGCGATGACGAAGACTATAGAGAATTTTTGGATAAAACCGGTTTTGATGTGGAAAAGGATTTGCACAATGTGCTGATGGGTTTTGAAGCCGATAATCGAGAAGTCTCACGACACTTTGCCGTGATCGCGACGGGCAACTTCGATGAGCAAAAAATTATCGAGGCCATCAAAACGGCGCGCGACTCGATGGATTTTCATCATCGCCAAAGCGAGTTGGCGAGCGAAACCTACAACGGCAAGACGATTTATATCGTCAAAGATGACGGCGAAAAGGCCTGTTATTTCGCCGACGCCCACACGTTGGTGGTCGGCAGTCGAGAATGGATTCAGACGGTAATCGACGGCAAGAGTGCAGATAAATCGGTGCAGAAAAACGCGGCGATCGCGGAGTTGCTGGGCAAATTACGCTACAAAGAGCAATGCTGGTTTGTGGCCAACACGACGATGATGATGGAAAAAGTCGCGGACGAATTGGGCGAAAGCGGCGGTTTCAAAGGCACCCGCGCGGTGAAAGCGGTACAAAATGTTGTGTTCTCTGCAAAGGTCGGCAACCAAGCGGATTTATACGGTGAAGCGTTGTGCGATAGCGACGACAACAGCCAATTGTTGGCGGAGGCGATGAAAGGCGCGCTGGCCACGGCGAAGCTGGCGGTCTCAGATGATCGGGAAGCGGTTGATATGTTGAATCGCGTCGACGTCAATCAAGCTGGTAAAGCCGTCAAGATGTCCGCAAGTCTTGACAAGGCGTTTTTTGATAAAATGCGTGAAAGAGTTGAAAAAGGCGGGAATGCGGTGGCATTGTTTTAAATTAAAATCTCGTAATAGCTTGGGCGATTCGGGTTAATAAAAACGCCGCTGTATAAACTCTACAGAGGCGTTTTAGTTTTTATGCATCGTGAACGTGTG
>CAYUVM010000886.1:0-1930 GCA_964447935.1 uncultured Cytophagia bacterium
CTACCCCACTTGTACAGTGGGCGCGACGATTACGCATTTTCCATTCGTGAAAGTCAATGCCGATTATAACCATGGCGAATTGAAAAATATTACCGTCGGCGCCGCGATCAGCATTCGTTAAGCACTCATGAAACGTTTGACCATACTCGGCTCCACCGGTTCCATTGGGGTGAATTGTTTGAAGGTGGTGGAGACGCATCCCTCTGCATTCGAAGTGGTTTATCTCGCGGCGCACCGCAATATCGAGTTGCTTTATCAACAAGCGCAACGTTTTCATCCCCGCGCTGTCGTTGCCGTGCAACCGCCGATGGAAGGAGAGTGGCGCGAGCGTTTCAATAAACTGGGCAGCGAATTTTTCACGGGCGCCGCTGCGCTTGTGGAAATCGCCGCGGCGACGGAGGCCGACGTCGTCGTCAATGCTATTGTCGGCGCGGCGGGTTTGCCGGCAACGTTGCGAGCCTTGCAACAAGGGCGCACCGTGGCGTTGGCGAATAAAGAAACGCTGGTGATCGCGGGCGAATTGGTTACTGCCGAAGCTCGAAAAAACGGCGGCCAACTTATTCCGATTGACAGCGAGCACAGCGCGTTGTGGCAATGTTTGGTCGGCGAATCGCCGCAACATATTGAGCGGCTCATTCTCACCGCCTCGGGCGGCCCGTTTCGGCAGCGCGCAAAAGATGATTTCGCCCGCATCACGCTGGCGGAAGCGCTCAATCATCCCAACTGGACGATGGGCCAAAAAATTACCATCGACTCGGCCACGTTGATGAACAAGGGCCTCGAAGTGATCGAGGCGCATTGGCTCTTTGCCGTGCCGGTGGAGCGCATTCACGTGCTCGTGCACCCGCAATCGATCATTCACTCGATGGTGGAATTTGTCGACGGTTCCATCAAAGCCCAGCTCGGCGTACCGGATATGCGCCTGCCGATTCAATATGCGTTGGCGTATCCGGAGCGCTTGCCGAATCGTTTTCCCCGGCTGGATTTCTCGCTGTGGCGCCAGCTTGATTTTCACGAACCGGATTTTGAAAAGTTTGTCTGCTTGAAATTGGCCTACGCGGCGTTGCGCGAGGGGGGCACCGCACCGGCCGTACTAAATGCGGCGAATGAAGAAGCCGTGCAGGCTTTTTTGCGGGAGATGATTCGGTTCGAGCAGATTTCCCATTTCGTCGATGGCGCTTTACAAAAACATCAGAATCATCGCCGCGTCGATTTTGACGGCGTCTTGGCGGCGGATCGGTGGGCGCGTGATTTTGTCAAACAACAAATAGGATGAAATTGTCATGGAATTAGTGTATAAAATCCTTGTTTTCATTCCGGTGCTGGGTGTGCTCATTTTTGTGCATGAGCTGGGCCATTTTCTCGCCGCCAAATGGGCCGGAATTCGCGTTGAGCGTTTCTCGCTCGGCTTTCCGCCGCGCATGTTCGGCAAGAAAGTCGGCGACACCGACTATTGTATTTCGTGGATCCCACTCGGTGGCTATGTGAAAATGGCCGGTATGGTCGATGAAAGTATGGACACGCAGATCGAAGGCCATCCGTGGGAATTCATGTCGAAGCCCGTCTGGAAGCGTTTCATTGTCATCGCCGCCGGGCCGTTTATGAATATTTTACTGACCATTATTTTTTTTACCGCCTTGAACTATTTTTACGGCGTGCCGCAGGCTGCCAAAGGCACGATCATCGGCGAGGTGATTGCAAATTCCCCCGCGGATAGTTTGGGGTTAAAAGCGAATGATCGTATTTTGTCGGTGAATGGTGAAAATGTTGCGACCTGGGAGGAGTTGACCCAGCGCATTCACGCGAATCCGCGGAAAACGATTCTGCTTAAGTGGGAACGCAACGGCGTAATGTTTGAGCGTGAAGTCATTCCACGACTGGATGCGCAGGATCAAAAGGGTAAAATCGGCTTTGGCCTGTAAGTTGAAAT
>CAYUVM010000887.1:0-1928 GCA_964447935.1 uncultured Cytophagia bacterium
CGCGCCAAGCGAGGAGACAACGGTTTTGAAGACCGCGGAGGCCACCAGGCGCCCATCCATTCCCGGGAAATATAGTGTTAAATAAATTAAATTTTAAATTGCAAATTTCCAATTTAAAATTTTTAAAAGCCCTCGCCCCGACAGCTTATTGATTTTGCGGTTTTTCTCGCGAAGTTTCCGTGATCACCGGTGGCCCACCGGGAGCCACAAAAGCTTTGAATACTTCGGCAAAATGCGCGGATTCTTCCATCCATGGGAAATGGCCGCTGCGCTCAAAAATTTCCAGCTTGGAATTGCGAATGGAAAAATGCAATTGTCGCGCCGAGGCTCTGATAAAATACGGATCATACATGCCATACAAGAGCAGCGTCGGGACGTTGAGGCGCGTTTCCAGGCCGTCTAAATTGTAGCGCACCAAATCGCTGCGCAAAAATTGATCAAAATTGTGAATCGATAATTTGCCTTCATGAAGCGATCTTTCAAAGACGGCGCGCTGCGATTGGCCGTAATAGTTAAAATAAAGTATTGCGGTGGTTTGTAAATTTTCGCGCAGCGCCTCGATGGTGCGAGCCGCATATTCGTCTTTGAAACGGGCGATTGCGGTTTCCCAATGCGGTTCTTTGCGGCGGGGATGGCGCTGTAAATTTTCATTTACCAGCCGAATATCGTCTTCCAGATTGTTGAACAGAATGCAATCAACGATGATCAACTGCGCCATGCGCGCGGGATATTTCAGCGCATATTTCATGGCGATGAAACCGCCGTGCGCGTGGCCGAGCAAAACCAGGCGGCTTAAACCGAGATGCTGGCGCAACGCCTCGAGATCATCGACCATGTGATCGCTGCTCAGTTGGGCCAAGTCGGTAAGCGGCGCCACATCACCCGTGCCGCGCGGATCAATATAAACCAGGGTGAAATTCGTTTCAAGAAATTTGAGCGTGTTTTGATAAAGCCACGAATCCAGGCCCCAGCCAACGCCCTGCACGAGGATAACCGGCCCGCTGCCGCTGACGGTATAAGAAATTTCAACGTTGTTGAGCCGCGCCTTAAACGCGCCATTCTGAAGCGGCGCCGGAGTGACGCTGCAAAATGAAACCGCCGCATGGCTCAAAATTAAGGCAGCGGTAAAAATGAAGAATCTGTCCTGAATCATTATGCCTCCTTGCAACCTCGATAAAAGAAAATGTTTGCCGGTCTGCCGGGTCATCGGCGAGCGGACAAACCGGCAAACATTTTTTAAACTAATCTGCGGCGATGGTGCCGTTCAGCGCGCGTTGGGCGTTGACGCGGCCACCAGTGACTATTTTACCCTGCAAACTCGCCGACGTTTCGACGGTTGCCAGTAGACGCTCACGCACTTGCAGATGCGTCCAGGTGGGGAATTGCGCGAACAACAATCCTGCTACACCGGCCACATGCGGCGTTGCCATCGAAGTGCCCGACAACTTCTGATAACCGTTGTTCGGCGTCGTGCTCAGAATGTCTTTACCGGGTGCCGCGAGGTCAACCGTAGTGGCGCCGAAATTTGACCCCGGCAGCCCGATAACACTACCGCCGCCGCAACCGCAAATGCCGCCACCACCGCCGCTGCCAAAGACCGCTAGATCGCCCTTGTGATCGATGGCCGCGACTGCCACGACATTGGGCACGTCATAATTTGAAGGATAATTGGGCGAGGCGTCGTTGTCATTGCCGTCATTGCCGGCGGCCGCAACGAAAAGTGAACCGGCAGTGTTGGCATAGTTGATGGCATCCTGCAGCGCTTGCGAAAAACCGCCGCCGCCCCAACTGTTGTTCATAACGCGCGCTTTTTGGTTGGCGCCGTAAATGATGGCGGAAATCGCGTTTGCCAACGTTCCCGAGCAGTAGAAAAAAAAAAATTTCAACGGCATAATTTTTACGCGCCAGTTTACGCCGGCGACGCCGAC
>CAYUVM010000888.1:0-1927 GCA_964447935.1 uncultured Cytophagia bacterium
GGTGTTTTCGGCGCGGAGTTTTACGCAATGCCCGCTCACGCTCGATTACGGCGTGCTGATCAATTTTCTCAAAAAAGTCCAAACCGGCATGATCAAGGAAGACGGCACCGCGATTGGGCTGGGCATCGCCACGGCTGTCGATCGTTTGCGCAACAGCAAAGCGAAAAGCAAGGTGATTATTTTGCTCACGGACGGCAGCAACAACGCGGGTGAGATCGATCCGCTGACCGCGGCGCGCGTGGCACAGGCTTTTAACGTGCGCATTTACACGGTCGGCGTCGGCACACGCGGCGAGGCGATGTATCCGGTGCAGGATCCATTTTTCGGTAAACGTTATGTGCGGATGCCCGTCGATATTGATGAAGAGACGCTGACGCAAATCGCCGATCTCACCGACGGCCAATATTTTCGCGCCACCGACCGCCAGAGTCTGGAAAAAATTTTTGCCGAGATCGACAAGCTTGAAAAAACGAAGATCGAAGTCAAACAATTCACGCGCTATCGCGAGTTGTTCGTCGGCTGGCTCGTGGCGGCGCTGGGGTTGATTTTTGTCGAGACGGTGTTGGCAAATACAAAGTTTAGGAAAATTCCTTAGAGAATTTTGGACGCGGATTGCACGGCTAACGCGGATTCTCATAAATAACGTTACCTGCGTAAATCCGCGTATTCTGCGTCATCCGTGTCCAAGGGTTTGGGCTCAAAAATTTTTATTATGATTCGTTTTGCCAATAATTTTGCATTATACTTTTTGTTGCTGATTCCACTCCTGCTCGTTTTTTTCTATTGGGTTTTTCGCTGGAAACGGCAGGCGATGCAGCGCTTCGGCAGCTTGCTGTTGTTGCAGCAATTGACGCCGGCACTGAGTAGGAAACGGCAGATATGGAAGATTGTGCTGCTTGCCGGGGCGTTGCTCTTTTTAATTTTAGCGCTGGCGCGGCCGCAACTCGGCACTAAGCTGGAAGAAGTTAAGCGCGAAGGCGTGGATATCTTGGTAGCCATCGACGTGTCGGAGTCGATGAACGCGCAGGATATTAAGCCGAGCCGCATTGCCAAAGCGCGCCATGAAGTCGTGTCGCTGATGGAAAAACTCGAAGGCGATCGTATCGGCATCATCGCCTTTGCCGGCGAGGCGTTTGTGCAATGTCCGCTGACGCTTGATTACGGCGCCGCTAAAATTTTTCTCGATGTGCTGGAGCCGGGATTGATTCCGACCCCGGGAACGAATCTTGTTGCGGCGCTTCAAACGGCGATGACCAGCTTTGAATCGGCGGAGCGCAAACATAAAGTTTTGGTGCTCATTACGGACGGTGAAGACACCGGCGGCGAAGATGTGATGAAAATGGTGGAGAACGCCGAACGCGAGGGCGTGGTCATTTATCCGGTCGGCATCGGTTCGCCGCAGGGCGTGCCCATTCCAATGATTGACGAGCGCGGCATGCAAGTTGGATTCAAAAAGAACCGCGATGGCGAAGTGGTGGTCACCAAGCTCGATGAATTGACGCTGGAAAAAATTGCTTTGCAAACCGGCGGCAAATATTATCGCGCCTCGTCCGCAGAAACTGAGTTGGAGCGGATTTATGAGGCGATTGCAGGGATGGACAAAAAAGAATTGGCGTCGTTGAAGTTTTCCCAGTATGAAGAACGTTTTCAATATCTGCTGGGTTTCGCCCTGTTTTTGCTCATCGGTGAAATGCTGTTAAGTGAAAGACGAAAGGTCACAGCGGAAGTCCGCCGGCGTTTTGCCGCGGAGACCGTGGAGTAAATTTTGCAATGAAAATAAAAAATAAAAACTGCACCGTTCTGCTGCTGATTTTATTTTTAAGCCTGGCCTCTAATGCAGTCTTGGCGCAAGGTGCCGGCCGGCGACAAATCGCCGAGGGCAATAAGCATTACGCCGAAAATAAATTTGACGAGGCGAATGATAAGT
>CAYUVM010000889.1:0-1926 GCA_964447935.1 uncultured Cytophagia bacterium
AGTTTCTGATTGTCGGTTTGTTTCTCGGCACTCGCTTCAATGCCGCGCCGCGTGAAAATGGCGAGTTGGTGACGCTGCGTAGCGAGTTGCACAGCATGCGCGAGTTGATGACACTGACACTTTTGCGCCAGGAATCATCGAGCGAGCGCTTGCAGGGTGTGAGTTGGGTGCAAAACATGGCCAATCCGGATAACGAGCTTTTGTCCGCGTTGCTGCATCGGTTGGATTACGACCCGAACATCAACGTCCGTCTCGCTGCCGTGGACGCGTTATATCTATTCGTCAATCAACCGTTGGTCCGGCAGGGCCTGATGCAATCCTTGTCGCGGCAAACTTCACCGCTGGTGCAAATTGCGCTGATCGATTTGATCGTGGAAATGCGCGAAAAGCAGGCCACTGCAGCGCTGAAACAACTCATTGGCAACGAAAAAGTCAATGCGGATGTCAAACAACGCGCTGAGTGGGGCATCCAACAACTACTGTGAAAACCCGGTTGTTGCAACGTAAAAATAACCGCAACGAAAATTTTTGATGATGAGGCCAGCATGAAGTATTCGCATTTGATCGCACTTTCCAGCTTCTTATTTTCCATCGCCCAAGCGCAAAATTGGAAGGTTGAGAAAAAAGAAGAGATTCGCCAAACGCTCAAATTCCCCAATCCCGCGGCGGCGAAAGCGGTGGAAGTGGACAATGTTAATGGCTCGATTACCCTCGTTGGTTATGAGGGCCGCGAGCTTGAGTTGGTCGCGCATAAAATCATTTATGCGCGCACTGAGGAGAAAGCACAGGAGGCAAAGGAAGATGTGACGCTCGACATCAGCACGCGAGGCAACTCGATTCGCCTTTATGTCGAGGGGCCGTTTCGCAGCAAAGACGGTTCAGTGAATTACCGCGGCGGGCGCCATTCCGGCTATGAAGTGAATTTTGCTTTTGAGTTGAAGGCGCCGCGCGACACGGATTTTTTTCTCAAGACCGTCAACGACGGCGAAATTACTGTGACCGAGGTGGCGGGCGAATACGAAGTGGAGAACATCAACGGCGGCATTGTGATGAATGCGGTTTCCGGCGCCGGACGGGTTTATGCGCTTAATGCCGATGTCAAAGTTTTGTTCAAAAACAATCCCACTGCCGGGTCGTATTTCGGTTCGCTCAATGGCGATGTGGAGATTTCGTTTCGTCCCGAGTTGTCGGCAGATTTGCGCTTCAAAACTTTTAACGGCGAGGTGTTCACGGATTTTCCGGTGACCACGTTGGGCAGTGGCGCACCGAGCCGCGAGCGCCATAAAGGAAAAAATGTTTACAAGTACGACAAAGCTTTCAAAGTCCGCGTCGCGGCGGGCGGTCCGGAATTGGATTTTGATGCATTCAATGGCGACATTCGGGTGATCAAGCAGGGCAAATAAATTCTAAAACGTAAATTGCAAAACTCGAGGTATTGAAAATGAGAAAGACCTTTTTATTCAGTTTGCTGGCGATGCTTGGATTAGCCGGTTCAATCTTCGGCCAAGAACCACCGGTGGATCGCTTGACAGTGGCCTTCAGTGATCCCTTGCGACCTGGGACCTTAAGGGCGAGTTTGATGAACGGTGGCATGACGATCAAAGCCTACGAAGGCAAAGAAGTGTTGATCGAGGCGCGCATTCGTCCGGAACGGGAGTCGCGGCACGAGCGTACGGACAAAAAGAAGATGGGCATGCGCCGTCTGGAAATCGCTTCCACCGGCCTTACGGTGGAAGAGGAGGACAATGTGATGCGCGTTGGCGCCGAGACGATGAATCGCACCATTGACTTGATGATTCAAGTGCCGAAAAAGATTGCGCTGAAGCTGAGCTGCCTGAATGACGGCGACATCAAAGTGGACGGTGTCACCGGCGAGATCGAAGTGAACAACCAGAACGGCGCGATTGCGCTGACGAATGTTTCCGG
>CAYUVM010000890.1:0-1922 GCA_964447935.1 uncultured Cytophagia bacterium
ATTTTCTGTATACCACACAACGGTAGCGCGATCGGTTGCTACCCTTTGGACATACGGCCCGATATTGATCTGCGCCATTACCGTTTGCGCCCACCACAATATTGTGGTTAAACCAAGCGACAGTTTACGAATATTCATCACGGAATTCCTTTCACAGAAGCAAATATGTAATTCGTCACTTAAAGGATTACAAAAAAGAACGCGCCTCACGTCACCCCGGCATTATAACCGCTGAATTTGCCGCGTCTCGCGAAACGCCCGGTGTTAATCACGCAATTACTATGCCGGAGCAAGAAAATCTGCTTATGCAAGAATTGACACTTTTACAGAAAAGTTTTAGTCCAGATAGAGGGGCAACGCCAGTACTTTGTTTGCAGCCCAGATGACAACGTTACGTTTTTACAACAACAGCCGCAGCATTGCAAAAAATAAAATACCTTCAAGCCGCTGCGTCTGAAGAGAAAAATTCCAAGTGTATCAAGATTTTTTTATTAATGGGCGAGGAGCCTTTTGGCAAGATGATGTATAAAATTCAAATTCTCTTGCCAAAATCATTTACTAAAAATTCCGGCGAACTTTCGTTTTTGTTTTTTGCTTGAGGCGGGAATTCTCGTTAAAACGTGATGCTTCGGAGGGAAATTGGTTCTGGCCGGTAAATAGTGCAGGATTTATCCCCGCTGCCTTTTATAAAACGCCGCCATCTCGGCAAATACGTCGTCGGACTTGCCGCCGGCGATGGGACACTCCGGCAACGACTCCATAAACGCGCGGCCGTAAAACTTCGTGGCGATGCGATTATCCAAAATCACGATCGTGCCGAAGTCGGATTTGCGGCGAATGAGCCGGCCAAAGCCCTGCTTGAATTTGATCACCGCCTGCGGCACGGAATATTCCATAAACGAGTTGCCGCCGCGCTTCTCAATGGCTTCGACACGCGCTTCCAAAACCGGCTCGGTCGGCACTTTGAATGGCAGGCGCGGAATGATCACACACTCCAATGCTTCGCCGTGGACGTCGACGCCCTGCCAGAAACTATCGGTGGCAAACAACACCGAACCGACTTGTTTTTTGAAATTTTCGAGCAGGCGATGGCGATTCTCCTGTCCCTGCTTCATCGCGACGATGCCGAGTTGCGCCAGCTCCGGCGCCAGATCGCGATACATTTGGTTGAGCAAGCCGTAGGCCGTAAACAAAATAAACGCGCGGCCGTTGGAAATCTTCAAAGCTCGCAGCAGCACTTCGCGCAAACGCGCCGGATACTCGCGCGCGTTCGGTTCAGGAATGTCGGTCGGAATGACGATCAATGCCTGCCGGCCATAATCAAACGGCGAGCCGAGCTGTGTCGCGGTTTTTTCCAGGCGTTTGCCTTTGTTATCTTTCAGCACGCCGGAAATTTTCTCTGAGAGGCCGAGGCATTTTTCGAGGTAGTCAAACGACTTGCCGACCGCCAGGGTGGCGGAGGTGAGCACGACAGTTGGAAATTTTTCAAACACCACTTTTTTAAGAATCGGCGCGACGTCCAGCGGCGCGCTGCGCAGGCGCACGATATTGCCCCATTTAGATTCTTTCACTTCCAGCCAGCGGATGTTGTTCTCGTCGTGATCGAGCAAAACTTTTTGGATTTCATCCGCCATCGCTGTGAGCCGGTTGGCCTGCGCATTGAGATCAACTGCCAACGAGGCCGCCTCGCTGCCGATTTGATATTCCGCGATGTCACAGAGTTTGATCACGGCTCCAATCTGCTCGGCGCATTGCCGCATCTCTTGCAACAACACCGGCGCCAATTTTCCGGTTAAATCGGCAAAAGCTTTGTCCTTCACCACTGCCGGTGTTAGGCGCAATTTAGTTTCAGAAAAATTTTCGCCGCCGGCGGCGACTTCATGAACGCGGGGTGGGACGACGTGGCCGTCGCCGTGCAGGTG
>CAYUVM010000891.1:0-1920 GCA_964447935.1 uncultured Cytophagia bacterium
CGGCAAATCAATTCCAATTCGCTTTTACCTAAAACCGTGCCGAACACTATTGAGCACAAATATAAAACGCTTGAAGGCGTCACTACGAGCCTAAAACACAAACGCCCAGCCGAAGACGTGGTCGCTATCGACACTTTCCGGATGTGTAACGAAGGCGTAGTGCAACTCGGATTTTTTGCCGAACAGGCCGAAATTATAACCGGCGCCAAAAGTTGGGCGGCTTTCATTCATGCCGAGACGAATTTGCACGAGTTCACGGTAACTCGCAAGCGCGCCAAGATGCAAAACCCCGTCGCGAAATTCGCGCTTTTCATAATCTGCGGCGAACGTGAGCCACGGCACGAGGCGCGAGATAGCCACGCCAGCGCTGACGGCTTTAGGGAATTTATCGAAATTTGTCGTGCCCCGCTCGTAAACTTCTTGCGTGTTCCAACTGTACTTCAGGTTGAGATTGCGCGCGGCAACGCCGAGACGCACGCCTTCGATAGGCTCGAGCAGCGCGCCGAGATCAAAACCAAACGATGAACTTGAAAGCTTGCCCTGCTCTTGGGTGACGCCGTTCAAGCGGTTCATCACGACGCGCAAGCCAATGCCTATCCCTGCGCGCGGATGCGGCTGCAGGGCGAAAGCCAAACCAAAGGCGTTCTCCGCGGTGGAAAGCGAAGCATATTTCTCGCCGTCGGAATCGCGGGCGTCAATATTATCCACGCCGGCATGAATCCAACTCACGCTCAAGCCGCCGTTCATCGTGCGGCCGGCGGAATCGGCTTTGGGATGAATCGGCAGGCCGAGGCTGACATACGTGAACGAACGATCCAACGTGAGCGGGCGAAAGGAGGAGTTCAATTCGCGGCGCTGCAACATGGCCACGCTGGCGGGATTGAAGAAGGCGGATTCGTTGCCTTCGACCATGGCCACGTACGCGCGTCCCATCGCTTCGGAGCGCGCGGCAACACCCATGCGCAGAAACGCGCCGGAATATCCACCCTGGCCAACCGAGTTGGAAAAAAAGCAAAATAGAAAAAAAAGAGAAAATGATTTTATGAATTTCACAACGAACCTCTAAGAATTTACTAACTGAAATTTCCCGCAACGAAAGAAAGTAATCAGTACTCAGTGGGATAAACCGGAAACTGAGCACTGTTTACTGACAACTGGCCTCAATCAAGCACCAACACTTTTCCCCAAAACGTGCCTTCACTGGCTAAATCAACGCGATAAAAATAGACGCCGTTGGCAACAATATCGCCGCGGGTGTTGCGGCCGTTCCAAATTTCGGCGTATTGGCCGGCGAGGGGCCGCTCTTTTTGACTCACGACTTCGGCGACCAACTCCATCGCAAAATCAAAAACTTTAACGGTGACTTGTGTCGGACGTGTGGTGTTGTATTGAAAGCGCACGTGACCATCGTCGCGAATATTATTTTGGCGAAACGGCGAGAAGGGATTGGGGTAAGCATACGTGCGCGGCTCACCGTTTTCGCCGGATTTCTTGGAGCCGCGTGAAATGCTCCACGTGCGGCCGTTATCAGCGGTCGAAGCCACGCCGTCCGGGCCGCCGGTCCACACGACTCGGCTTAATACGCCGACGGCAAAATATTCCGTGGTTAAAAATTGTTCGCCTTTCGCGACATCGACCACCGGCGCAAATTTCGCCCACGTGCGCCCGAAATCGTTGGATTTGAACAAGCCGTTGTCGGTGACGACATACGCGACGGAATCCTCAAAGCCGAAGTTATGCGCAAACTCTTCTTCCAGCGTGACGCGCCAGGTGTAGCCGCCGTCTTCGGTCACGGAAACGGCTTTTTTCTCGTTGGGATCTTCCGCATTCACGGTTGCGGCCCTAAGGTATTCGCGGCCGCGCCATTTTTGCTGGCCAAGCGCCACGTCAAAATTTCCGGAGATCGAACGGGTTTGGTTT
>CAYUVM010000892.1:0-1913 GCA_964447935.1 uncultured Cytophagia bacterium
TGTCGGCCCAAATGCTCGGCACGAAACCCGTGGATACGCAAAAATTTGTCGGCCTGTTGAATCGCGCCGAGGCGGGCCACGAGGCGCTGGACTTTGCCGAAGCGCCAGCGATCGGTGATTATGTGCAATTGTCGATTGTCGAAAATCATGAGCGCTTTGCAGGAAATTTCAAACCTGCCAACGGCGGCGGCCAGCAATGGAAATTTGAAGTGCGCGCGCACATCGCTTCGAATGTAGCGAAAAAGTTGCAAATCAGTTTGCAAGAAACGGGATCATTGCCGGAAGGCTTTCAGCGATTTGTTTTGGATCAAGATTACGGTGCGATCGTGCCAATCAGTAATGGAACGTTCCGCGTCGAGTTGAACGACAAATTTTCCGTGCGCCATTTCAAAATCATTGTTGGGACGAAAGCGTATGCCGAGTCGAACAACGACGGTATTCCTTTGGTGCCGCTGGATTATGGGTTAGAACAAAATTATCCGAATCCATTCGCCCTGCATGCTCAATCTGGCGTGGGAAATGTGCAAACGACAATTCGCTATCAGCTCAGCAAACGGGCGCCGGTGGTGTTGGAAATTCGCAATATGCTCGGCCAAAGAATTCGCCGGTTAGTGGATAGTGAACAAAACACCGGGCAACACACAGCGACGTGGGACGGCTTGGACGAGGCCGGGCGCGCGGCGGCCAGCGGCGTTTATTTTTATACACTCAAGACAGCAGAGTTTACGGCAACAAAGAAATTAGTGCTGACGAGATAGGGTGCAGTGATCAATACTGGCTCAACGCCGATTATCATTTTGTAAGAAGCCGTTTTGTAATCAACAACGTTGCCGGGCTGAAAAAATAGTATTGCAGAATGACAGTTCTTTTGGCTTATTAGCAGGTCAATTCGTATGAAGTACTTCAAAATTTGGCTACCGATATTAATTGCGGTCAGCAACAGCATCGCCCAAGATGAACCGGCCACCGGCCGCCGCGATGATCTCATTCGCGTGATGCCGGTTTATCAACGCTGGTCACAAGGCCAAGGCAATGTATTTGCACAATTCAGCGTTCCGGTTTATGCGCGGTTGCTGTTTGGTCGCAAGCTGAGCCTGGCTCTGCGCGGCGGGCAGGCGACGGCGAGTGGCGACAACGCCCAGAAACTCAGCGGCGTCACGGACACCCAACTTTCATTTTATTATAACACCGCTAATTTTATTTTTAATTTGGGCCTCAACTTGCCGAGCGGCAAGCGGGCGCTGACGTATCCGGAATTTCTGACCACGTCGTTGTTAAGTTTGAATCACTATAATTTTCAAACACCAAGTTACGGCCAGGGGTTCAATATGGCCCCGGGATTGACGTGGGCGTGGCCGGTGAGTGAAAAATTCGCCCTCGGTTTGGGCGCCGCGTATCAGTATAAAGGAAAATTCAAGCCACTCACATTGATCGATAAATATGACCCCGGTGATGAGATGCTTTTGACCGGCGGCTTGGATTGGCGGATGGGTGAAACCGCGAAGTTCTCGCTTGATGTGATTGCAACGATTTATGGTAAGGATAAAATTGATACCGCGGTGGTTTTCGCGGCGGGCCATCGTTTTGTGGCGCATGCGCAGTTTCGGCAAAGTTTTGGCTTTGATGAGTTTTGGCTTTTTGTGCGCTATCTGAGCCGCGGCAAAAATAGCCTGGCCGTCGGCGGCGCGCTGTTGCCGGAAAATAAAAAATCCACGCCGGATCAATTCGAAATGAATGGGCTTTATTTTCATCGCTTCTATCGCATGTTCGCGAGTAGTTTCCTTTTGGAAGGCCGCTATTTTACCAAACCGCCGGCCAGTACTTTGCTCTCTTCTGCCGGCAGCAGCATGTTTGGTTTTGGCGTCATGCCGGAATTTTCGCCCACGCCGGGTTTGCGAATTCCGCTGCGGTTG
>CAYUVM010000893.1:0-1906 GCA_964447935.1 uncultured Cytophagia bacterium
GCTGTTGTTCGGCGCGGCGATTCAGCGGCACAACATAAGCGGCGCCGAGGAGTCGATCGTGAATTTTTTTTCGGAGTATATGAGCCTGCAGAATGTCGATGGCCGGAAAAACAGTATGACGCTGCGGCATCTGCTCACCATGCAAACCGGCTTGGAATGGAATGAAGAACCGTATGCCGGCTCGAATTTGGAGATATTGAATAATTCTTGCGGCGATTGGGTGCCCTATGTGCTCAATCGGCCCATGCGCGAAGCGCCGGGCACGCGCTGGCAGTACAACAGCGGCGGCGTAATCGCGCTTTCGGGCATGTTGCGCTACGCCACGCAAATGTTTGCCGATGAATTCGCGCGCCGCGTGCTGTTTGAGCCGCTCGGCATTCAAAACGAACGCTGGTTTCGTGCGCCCTGTGACCGCCTGCCGCACACCGGCGGCGGACTGTCATTGCCAGCGCGCGACATGGCGAAGCTCGGCCTGCTGGTGTTGCGCCGCGGGCGGTGGAATGAGCAGCAAATTATTTCCGAGTCGTGGCTCGCGGAATCTACCCAGCGCGCGGCGACGCCGGGTTATTGGTACAGCCATCCGGTTTATTATGGCTATTTGTGGTGGCTTTTGCCGTTGAGCGGCCGCGCCGGTCCGCCGGATGCAGATGGCGATATCATCACGGCCGCGGGCGCCGGCGGGCAATGGATTTTCATTGTGCCCAAACATGACCTCGTCATTACCGTTACCGCGAACGCCTTCAACGGCGGCGATTGGCTGCAGCCGGTGGATTTTTTGTATGGGGATATTTTGCGCGCGGTGCAGAACTGATTAAGCACTAAAACTCAGAATAAAATTCTGCAAGTCTTTGGCCGTCAAATTTTTTAACCACCAAGACACGAAGGCACAAAAAGACAAAAGGCCATATCATAAAGCTTTTCCTTGGCCCGCCTGTGGCTTTGGCAGGGCAGACTTTGTGTCTTGGTGGTGGTTTTAAAATTAGCCGGGGAAGGGCTCCAGTTTCAGCTCAGTCGATGATCGGAGAGAATTATGCTGAGAAAAAAAATTTCACCCTCGCGAATCGAAATTCACTCTCGCCCGGTGTTCGCACTCATCCTGCTGCTCGCCTGCGCCAAACAACCGACTCCCTCCGGCGCCGGGCAGACCACGAACTCCGAACATTTCAATTTTTATTTCACCGCGAATGACCAAAAGAACCAGACGCAGATCGTACAGCATTTGGAAACCAGCTACGAACGCATCAAAGCCAATCTCCGCGTGACGAGCTTGCCGAAAATCAATGTGCATTTTTATGCGACCTTCAACGCTTTTCGCGCGGCGATTGGAATGCCGAATGCACCGTCGTGGGTGGTCGGCATCGCGACGAGTGCCACCGAGTTGCACCTCATGTCGCCGAACAGTCCGGAGTTGAATCGGGCCTTCGATGAAATGCTGGCCATTGCTGTGCATGAATTCACGCATTGTGTGACGCTGCATATTGAGCCGCGAATTGCCAACAATCCGCGCTGGTTGTGGGAAGGTATCGCACTGTTTGAAGCCGGCCAATTCGTGAATCCCCGCCGGCTTGCTTACATGATAGAAGGACATCCGCCGACGTTAGCCGAATTAAACGCCAATTGGCAAACGAACTCGCAAGTGTATGATCTCGGTTATTTGTTGGTCGAATACATCGTGGAAAAATGGGGCCGCCAACACGTGGTCGATCTGATCAAATCCCTCGGGGATATCTCTTCGGTGTTGGGCATCAGCGCGAGTGAGTTTGAAAAAGGGTGGTATGAATTCGTCAAGGGCAAATATTTGTAAGCTTCTTTTGGTTAAGGCCGCCTGAATTATTAAAAAATTGAACCACAATCTCTTCGTTCGCTTATTTTAAAAACGTTTTTTTTAAATTAACGAAATAATCGC
>CAYUVM010000894.1:0-1904 GCA_964447935.1 uncultured Cytophagia bacterium
GGGCCCGGAACGCCGAAGCAGGCCTGCTTCACCGTCACGTGATTTTTGGCGAGAAAGTTGCGGATAATTTCCTCAAGACTCGCATAATCCGGGCTGGAAAACGTTTCCGTTTGTTGGCGGACGAATTTGCCGCCGATTTGCTCATAAAGCGCGAGGCGCGTTTTCGTGCCGCCCGTGTCGCCGGCGAGAATCATGATACCACTCCTTGAGCTGAACGCGTGATTGGCATGAAAAAAAAGGCAGAGAAAACTCAAGGGGAATGATAATAAAAAGAATTTCAAATGTCCACAAGGATTTTTAAAACCGCCAGCGGCACATTTACAATAGATACGAATGGGGGCGTTAATCGGTTTGCTACCCGTGTAAAAAAGCCGTTTAAAAAGCAAAACGCCATCTGTCACACGCAATGACAGATGGCGTTGTCAAAAGATTCCCTATCGGCCTGGCAATAGAGTTTTTTCGGCGTCCGCTTCAAGCTCCGCCCGGACGTCTCCGAGCGTTCGAACAGTTTTCTTACTGCGAAGTAAAAACCTTCTCATTGATCAGCGCCGGATCGCCGATCACCACGAACTGAATGTTGTTCATATAGCGCGACGCCGCTTCCATGATCTGTTCCGGCGTGACTTTCGTGCGATTTTTGACAAATTTCTCACTCGCTTTCCAACCCGCTCCCGATAACTCGAAACGCGCCAGAAATGTAGCCTGCGCCAGGTTCGTTTCGTTTTCTAAATAGTAGCTGGTGTTGGCGAGGTTGATGCGGCCTCCGAGCGCTCCGGCATGCAGCAGGCGATTTTGCACGCGCCGCATTTCCGCGAGCATTACTTTGATCGTCGTATCGGGCGAAACCGTGGTGACATACAACTTGCCGTAGTTGGCAAATAAATCTTCCAGTTCCGCCGAGGGCGCGTAAGACAAATTTCGCTTCGTGCGGACTTCTTCAAAAATGCGATCGTTCAAAATCGCCACGGCCGTGCGCATCGCATAATAATCTTTGTCGCGCAAGCCTGGCGCGGCAAAATAGCCGATGATGTAGTTCGTTGGCAACTGTTGGGCTTCGGTATAAACACGCGCGCGTTCATGTTGCACCGGGCGCGGTGGTTGCGGTTTGTAATTGCCCATCGGCAGCTGGCCGAAAGCACCGGCTACTTTGTTTTGCAACTCGGCTTTGTCGATGTTGCCGACCACGACCAGCAGCAATTTTGACGTGAGCAAATTGTCTTGGAGATATTGCCGCATCTGTGCAATGGTAATTTTGCTCAC
Source organism: uncultured Cytophagia bacterium (assembly GCA_964447935.1). Classification (GTDB taxonomy): domain Bacteria; phylum Zhuqueibacterota; class Zhuqueibacteria; order Zhuqueibacterales; family Zhuqueibacteraceae; genus Zhuqueibacter. Next base: position 1,261 of record CAYUVM010000894.1, read on the forward strand.
CGAGGCTTCCGAGCCCAGCGGATCAAGAGCATAAGGGTGATCTCGATAAAATTGCGTTTCACCAAGCAATTCCAAGTAAGCATCCGGATTGTCCCGCCGTTGCCGCAGCCCGTGCAGGAGTTGGTCGCGCGACAACTCGACTTCCGGCGAGTCAAGTCTTGGGTTTAAAATCACCTCGCTAAAAATATCCCACGACAAATCGAAATACGTTTTTACGCAACGCATTTGGATAACGCTGTAATCGCGCGTTACGTCGTTGCCGATTTGTGTGCCCATGCGCGCTAATTCGGCGTTGATTTTTTCCTTGGAATATTTTGCCGTGCCCTGGCGCGCCGCGTCAAACAGTAACGGCTCGATTCCCGCCATCTCCGGCGTTAAATTCAACACCCCGCCGCGAATGTACAACTGCGCCACCACCACTTCATTCGCGGAATTTTTTTTCAGAAGCACTTGCAAGCCATTAACGGTGAATTCTTCCACATTGCCAGCCCGCGCGGGCGAGGCAAGAAGGGCAATTGCTAACAAGTGAAACACACCTCGTCGTGTCATTCCGGAGGAAACTCGTTTGTATCCAGCATTTACTTTGCTTTTAACAGAATTCCTGTGGAATAACAGGCTTGTTATTGTAGTGAAGTAATTTCTCA
>CAYUVM010000895.1:0-1903 GCA_964447935.1 uncultured Cytophagia bacterium
GCGGCCGCCAAAAATTTCTTCCGTCTATGCGCGGCTGTCTTTCGACGCCGCAATCGCAATGATCGCATCCGGATGCAAATGATCAACATGCCGGCGCGGAATAAAGGCGTGCAACGGTGTATCAATCGACGCCGCGGTTGGATTGAGATTAAACGTGCAATGCGGCAGATAAGCAACCATCTCGTCTTCAAATTCCAAACCACGATAATGTTTTTTGAGAGCGTATAGTTTTTCCAAATATAAGCTCGCGAAGCCCTGCCGCTTGATGCTGCCCAAATCACCGCCGCTGCCTTTGACCCACAACACTTCCACGGCGCCGCCGGTCAGCGGATCTTTCTCTGCAACCTTTGCCGAAGTGTTGCCGCCGGCGAAATTCGTGAGGCGCAAATCCGCGCCAAGCAGATTGGAACGGTAGACGAGCAGATCAACTTCGGATTTGTCTTTTGCCTCGGCGTCGTTCCAGAGATAATTGACATATTTAAAAGCGACCATTCTTATTTCCTTTAATCAGTTAATGCAAAATAAAGGTGGCAAGATCATTTTTAATGGTTACGGCTCAAGCGATTTTAGCGCTTCGCGCAACCACTGCAAATTTTTTTGTGAATTTTCAATCAACGGCAAACAATGCGTTTCCAGCGTCACATGTTCAACGAGACGATCTTGCACCAACGCTTTGATCTGGCCATTCCAGTCAATTTTTCCTTCACCAATGGGCACGCATTGGATCAACGAACCTTTAATCGTATCTTTGACATGAACGTTGGCGATCCATTTTTTGAGTGCATGATAACCGTCCGGATAAGGCGTTTCATCCGTGCCCAACGCATTCGCCGGATCCCAATTGGCGCGCAAATGCGGCGAGTTCACCGCCGCGATGATATGCGCCGTATTCTTGCCAGTGTCACACCAAAATCCCGGCTCATTCTCAATCACGATTTGCAGATTTTCTTTTTCGGCAAGTGCAGCGATTTGGCGAAAGGCTGCGATGACTTGCGGTAACAGGATTTCGCCCTGCTGGGGCAACCGATGAAAGCCAAAAATAATGACTTTCGGAGCCGCAAGCTTTTTTGCCAGAGCAAACGTCGCCGGCAAGGTTTCGTTCAGCTCGCGCTGCAACGTGGCATGATCGTCGATCGTGCCTTTGCCCGTACCCGGCGATAATGCCGTGTAGCGCAGGCCAAATTTTTCTTTGAACCACAGCAAATCGTCAACGGTTTCAGGGTTGACCATCGGCACACGCGCCTCGCCAAGCACGCGCAGCTCGTAATCCATAATGCCCCAGTTCAGCCCGAGTTGAATCGCTTCACGCACATCGCTGCTGATTTCGTCGGTGACAATTCCAATTCGCATAATTCTCCAGAATTCAGGTTAAAATCCGGAATACAAAATACATTGTGATCGTTTAAAAGTCAAGCCACTTGCATTCGATAGGCAAAATGATTATCTTGCATATTTCGATGCGGTAAATTTCAACAGTCAGCGGGGAGTAAAAGGATGCGAGTGATGACGTCACGAGAACGAGTCATGGCGACGCTCACTGGCCAACGGCCGGATCGGGTGGCGTTGAATTTTTTTGCGGGTTGGAATATTGCGGTGCGCGAAAAAGTGGCCGCGCGCTACGGCACGGTGGAGGCTTTTTGCGATCTCATGCACACCGACATTGTTACCGGTGTGCTGCCGCGCTTTCCTTTTGGCGGCGCGGAGAATCATGCCCGCATTATGGACTTGGAGCAGTATCTCGAATTAACGCCGGATGATCCCACGTCGCCGGCGATGATCAGTACGCCCTGCGATCAAGTTTTAAACTTGACAGTGAAAGAGGCCTTGCGCTATCATCAACAAAACAAAGCGGTGTTTTGTCATGCCTGGGGCGTGTTTGAATTGTCGCAATTTCTTTATGAGC
>CAYUVM010000896.1:0-1902 GCA_964447935.1 uncultured Cytophagia bacterium
AGCGCCGCTTTTTCGTCGGTCACATTGGTGTTGCGCGGCAGCGCCGCTTCCTTCGCCTGCAACACCGGCACTTTCTGCGCCGAGGAAATCATGTCAAACAAACTGGTGCGGGCCGCTCGCGCCGGCGCGGCCTCGGCCACCGGGGCCATTTGCGGAATCACACTGACGCCGGGATCAGGAACCGGCATGGGCGCGGCGGGGCTATTTAGAACTGGCTGCGACTTTTTTTTTAAGGCTTCGTCGGTCGCGGCGGCATCGGCGCTGGCCGGCGGCTGAATCATTTTCAGCAGCAGCATCTCCAGCATCACGCGCGGATTGTTGACGCGATTGAGCTTGAGTTGCATATCGGTGATGAGCTGAATGCAGCGCATCACTTCCAGTTCCGAAAAATGCGCGGCCGCTTGTTTGTAACGCTCGACGTAGCCATCCAGCCCAAACAAATGCGTGACGCTGTTCGTCACCCGCGCCGTCAAAATATTGCTGAAATGCTCGGCCAACCGGTCGAGAAATTCACCGAGATGATAGCCGGTGGTATAAATTTTTTCGCTGAGCGTCAGGCCCCGGCTCGCATCGCGCTGCCTCATCGCATCGGTGCAGGAGAAAAAAATCTCCTGATCGATAATGCCAAAAAGCTGCGCCACTTCCTCGCCCGTCACCTGCTGGCCGCAATAGGCAATGACTTGATCCAGCAAACTCTGGCTGTCGCGCATGCTGCCTTCGGCTTTCTTGGCCACCAACAGTAGCGCCTGGTCGTCAATCTGTACGCCTTCTTTGCCGCAGATGTTGCGCAGTTGTTCGATAATTTCCGGCAGCGGCACGCGGCGAAAATCAAAACGCTGGCAGCGCGAGAGAATGGTGGCGGGAACTTTGTGGACTTCGGTGGTCGCAAAAATAAACACCACATGCGGGGGCGGCTCTTCCAGCGTTTTGAGCAGCGCGTTGAACGCCGGTTCGGTGAGCATGTGAACTTCATCGATGATATAAATTTTGCACTTGCCGCGCGCCGGCGTGTAGCGCGCATTCTCGCGCAGATTGCGGACTTCATCGATGCCGCGATTGGAGGCGCCGTCGATTTCCAGCACGTCGAGGCTGCGGCCTTCGGCAATTTCCTTGCACATCGAGCAGGCGTCGCACGGGGTGATCGTCGGGCCGGTTTCGCAATTCACCGCTTTGGCGAGCAGCCGCGCCATCGTGGTTTTGCCAACGCCGCGCGGCCCGGTAAACAGGTAAGCGGAGGCGAGCCGATTTTGCGTGATCGCATTTTCCAGCGTGCGGGTGACGTGTTCCTGCGCCACCACCTCCGAAAATTGTCGCGGCCGCCATTTGCGCGCCAGCACGAGGTAGCTCATTCCGCTTTCCTTGAAATTATCATTCCGGAGGAATCTTGTTCGCGTCTGCAATGAATGCAAGGCACAAACAGGATTCTTTCAGAATGACAATCATCCAACGGCATAAAAATTGGCCAAGGTGCCCCACGGCACATCTTTGCAACGCTGACCGTTGCTGCCTTCCGGCCCTGGCGGGGTTGGGCATGCTCAGATTGCGCGGGCCTTGGCCAATACTTTTTGACGAGATCGAATGCTGCAACAATTAGCAGCTATTGAAATTAAACAAAGGCAAAGAGAAAGGCAAGAGGATTTTTGCAAATTCGGGGGTTGGAATTTGAGGAATTGTAGAGACGGGTCGGCGACCCGTCTCTACAACCTCTGTGTTTAAAAATTTACCGATACAACAAATATTTTTCTCTTTTCTGCCGATAACCCGCCAAATCTTTTTCCCAACCCGCCATGATACTCTCCGGCGTATCGCCGCGCAGCAACGCCTGCCGCACTTGATCCGTGCCCATGGCGCGGTCGAAACCCGACAACTGGTTGGTGTTAAAAATCTGCTGCGCCGGATATA
>CAYUVM010000897.1:0-1902 GCA_964447935.1 uncultured Cytophagia bacterium
CATTGGTGGTCGGGCCGATCTCGGATCGGATCGGGCGTTTGATTTTTTTACGCAGCGCCGCGTTCGTTTTTGCCGGCGCCGCGCTCGGCGCTTATTTCGCGCAACAATTTGAGCATTACGTGATCGCGCGGATTTTCGCCGGACTGGCCGGCGGCACGATCTCGGCGTGTGTGATTTCGCAGGTGGCGGATTTATTTGAATACTCGGCGCGCGGGCGCGCGATGGGCCGGCTGGGCGCCGTTTATTTTATTGCGCCGGTGCTGGCAGTGCCGCTCGGCGCGTGGATGGCCGCAAGTTGGGGTTGGCGCAGTCTTTATCTATTGCTCGCCCTGCTTGGCGCCATCATCGGCCTGTGCATTCGTCCGGCGCTGTTAACGCACAATGTTAAAACCAATGCCAGCGGCGGACTTGCGAATTTGACGCGGCAGTTTAAAACCTATCCACGTTATTTTACGCGCCCGCGGACTCTCGGCGGTTTGCTGTTGGCCGTTGCAGTTTCCACGGCGATCGCCGGGTTGATCACTTACCTCGGCGCCTGGCTCACCTCTGCATTCGGGATGTCGATCAACATGATCGGCGCGGTTTTTATGGCCACCGGCGTGGCTTCCGTGCTCGGAGCATTGGCCGGCGGCTGGTTGGCCGACCGCATTGGAAAGCGCCGCATGATTGCGCTCGGTAGCTTTTTGCTGGCGTTCATTTTGGCGAGTGTTGAATTGGTGCAAAACATCACGGGCGTTTATCTTTTTTGCGCTGCCGGCGGCCTGGCCATGGCGTTGCGGGAAGGCCCCTTTCAAGCATTGATCAGCCAACTCGCGCCGGCCAGCGAGCGCGGCGCCTACATCGCGCTGCGTAATGCCATGTCGCAACTCGCTATTGCCGGAACCGCCGTCATCTGCGGAATACTGTTTACGCGTATCGGCTTTCACAGCGTGGCATATTTTGCCGCAGGTTGCAGTCTCGTCGCCGGCGCGCTGGCGCTATGGATTAAAGAGCCCCCGACACAGGATTGAGGCAATCACAAAATCCACGCACTAGAAATTTTTGCCGCCGGACACGCAGACAGCAAAAAAATTTGCTGAATTCCACGCTTTGATACTGTCGTGGTTAAATTCGGTTGAGGCTGCAGAATCAAGGTCATTGGGAGTTAGACATGATATTTCTTTTGTTGCCTGGCATTCTCATTTTGGGATTATTGCTTTGGCTCGTCGGCGCGATCTGGCTGGTGGTTAGAGCTTTTCGCGAGTCCGCGGGCCACGGTTGGGCCTATCTGCTCATTCCATTTTCCCTGCTGCATTACGGCCCAACGCGTTGGCCGAAAACCAAAACGCCCTTTCTTATTCTCACCAGCGGCCTCGGCGTTTTATTACTGTTTGTTTTTGTGATCGCGCCGTTTATTTTCTCGCACATTTTGACACACGCCAGCTCGCGGCCTACCGACCGTGAAATTAAAACGAGTGCCCTCAAGGCCGAAATAACTTTTCAAGAGGCGCAATTTATTTCTGCGGACGGCGTCAAACTTTCCGGCTGGTATTTGCCGCGCGAAAATTCGCCGGCGACGATCATCTATTGCCACGGCTTGTTTCGCTCGCGCCTCGAAATGTTGGAGCGGGCCGAAGCTTTTGACCAACTGGGCTACGCCGGATTGTTGATGGATTTTCGCGGCCACGGCAACAGCAGCGCCGCGATGACCAGCATGGGGTATCTCGAACGCCTTGACATCATCGGCGCCGTGCATTATCTGCGCGACAGTTTGCACATTCAAACGCCAATCGTGGTTTACGGCGTGTCGATGGGCGCGGCCGCCGCATTGCTGGCCGCCGCCGAAGAACCCCAAATTGCCGGTTTGATTATCGACAGCAGCTTTCTCTCGTTCGACGAGACCATCACCCATCATGCCAAACT
>CAYUVM010000898.1:0-1892 GCA_964447935.1 uncultured Cytophagia bacterium
CCTCACTGAAAAGGATCCCGTTTCGGGAGGTCCGCGCATCATCGCGGAAAAAGGTGCTGGCCAGTCGATTGAAATCATCTTGAACTCTGGCCAACTCTCTGGCGGGATTCCAACGTACGAGTGACATCATACACCTCTTAGAATAATGTTTATGAGTTCTTTCCCGATTGCGTTCGGGATTTATTTACCGCGTTATCACTTTTGCAAGCGCCATGCCAGCACAATGCCATGATTACAAATTAAGATTTTCCAAATTTCTATAATAAACCCAACACAAAACTCAAAACAATATTCGTCAGTAATTTTGACAATACGTCTGTCAGGTTTGAACAAGCTTCTGGTCAATCTGGCAAACACAAAAATACATTGACAATCGGCATGCGCTTCCGTAAATTTCCTCGATTAAATTAATTCGAAAGGATTTTCATTCCATGTCAAATCAAAAACAACTGAGCCATATCAACGCCGCCGGTCAAACTGCAATGGTGGATATTGGTTCCAAAGCCGTGACCCACCGCGAAGCTGTGGCGCGCGGATTTATTTCGTTGCAAAAAGAAACGCTGCAATTGCTGCAACAAAATGCGCTGCCCAAAGGCAATGCAATTGAAACCGCGCGCCTCGCCGGCCTTATGGCCGCCAAACGCACGGGTGAATTGATTCCCTTGTGCCATTCGCTCGGGTTGGATTTTGTCGACGTGCAAATTGTAATGCAGGAAAACGGGTTGGCAATAGAAGCGACGGCGCGCTGCCACGGCCAAACCGGCGTGGAGATGGAGGCGCTCACGGCGGTGAGCGTGGCGGCGCTGACGCTTTATGACATGTGCAAAGCGGTCGATAAAATGATGCTGATTGGCGAGATTCGATTGGTCAAAAAAAGCGGCGGGCGCAGCGGGGAATTTGTGCGAGCCGGAGAAGGTTTTAAATAAACTTTATATTTATCATCCCACCACTTTTACCACCACCATAGTAAAGTCATCATGTTGCTTCGCACCATTCGCGAAGTGCATTACGTCGTGCGTAATCTTGTCCAAAATTACCCGGGCCGATTCTTGCCCATGTTGACTGACGAGCCGGCTTAAGCGATCTTCGCCGAACTCGTCGCCATTTTTGTTCATTGCTTCGGAGATACCATCAGTGTAAAACATGAAGATGTCACCCGGTTGAATTGGTATGGCTTTCTCTTCAATGGTTGAAGCGAAGACCGGGCCTTTTTCCAGCCCGATCGCCAGGCCGCGTGGATTAAGTAACTCCGGCGCCCCGCCGACACTTTTGCGCACGATCAAAGGATTGTGGCCGGCCCGGGCAAAAATCAAAGTATTGTTTTGCACGTCAAAAAATCCGTAAATCAAACTGATAAAAACTTCCTTCGGCGTGTTTTCATAAAACACGGTGTTCATGTCGCTGAGCAGGGACTTGGGTGAGGGATTGATGCGCGACAGTGCTTTGATGATGCCTTTCGCCATCGTCATAAAAAATGCGGCGGAAACGCCTTTGCCGGAAACATCGCCGATAACGACACCGAGCCGGGAATCGTCGTGCTTGATGAAATCATAGTAGTCGCCGCCAACCTCCATCGCCGGCTTGCACAAACAGGCAATATCCAATTTCGGGAACACCGGCGGGGCGTCGGGTAAAAAGCGCATTTGAATGTTGCGGGCGATTTCCAATTCTTTTAGAAAGCGTTCGCGCTCGGCAATGCGGCTGACGTAGGCCGGCACGTAATGCTCAAAATCTTTGACGGAGTTTTTGCTGAAAATTAAATAAACCCCGGCGGTAAAAATCGATAAGATCAAAATGCCGGTGGTGATACCGGCGACGCTGGAAAAACCCGCGGCTAAAAGGGTGATAAGCGAGAAGCTCGCGAAATACGGTACTGCCAGCAAAGCCAGCAA
>CAYUVM010000899.1:0-1890 GCA_964447935.1 uncultured Cytophagia bacterium
TGGCGTTTGGCCCCAGCGTCGCGATGCGCGCATAGGCTTGGGGTGAACTTGGCAAACCCCGTTCGATTTCAATACTCTCTTCGGTGTTGGATTTGTCAATCCACGTAAGATCAATTCGTTTTGTGCTCACCGGCTTCGCCGCTAAACTGCCCGGCGCGATGGGCGGCGTCATGCCGTTCACGATATTGGTGTAGCTCGAGAAGCCTTCGTTATTGAAAGCGCGCACGCGATAGAAATATTTCGCGTCGCGCGCAACCGTGATATCGGAATAAACTTCAAAATTTGGGCCGATCGTCTCCACCAGCGTATAAACCGTAGAGGTGCTTAACCGGCGCTCGATCTGAAAACCTTCTTCGTTGTTGGAATTGTCGGACCATGCCAAATCGAAGCGTGTATCGCCCGCAAGCCGTAAAGCCAGGGCGCTCGGAGCCACCGGTTTGGCCGGCGCCGGCGAGGCCGCATGGCCAGGATGCCCATGAAGCATCGGCGCGACCATAAAACAAGCAATACTCTGGAGAAAAACGGCGCGCAGTAGAGACCGGATCCGGCTATTGGCTTTGACACGGATGGACGCGTTGAAGTTTTGCATGACTTTCCTCGAAGATTGAAGCTGAAGCTGCTATAAATTGCAATACCTCTCTAAAGTGCAGCCCCTTCACTGCCAAAGTCTTGTCGATCCGCAACGGGAAGTTTTTGGGCAAGGCCGGAAAATGTTCCGCACCCAAAAATATAGGCGGATAGTGGGAACTGAGCTGATTGATGATCGCGGCAAACGAATCTTTAAAAAAATCGCATGCCCGGCTCAATCCGTTTCACAAAATAGAGGTGAATGATAACAATGCGACCTTTGCTCCGATAAGGTTGCGAATTGTTAGAGGTCGTTTACAAAAAGGGAGATTCCGTTCTCGGTGGGCTGCGCCCGTGGGAAAATTTCCGTAGGGCAAAATTCCCGGCCAAACCTTGCCGGGACTAAATCCCTTACAGCCTGATTACACTCAATCAGTTGTCTAAATCGTCCATCAAAACGATTTTCCTGACAAAGTAATCATTACCCATAATCGCAGGCAATTGCGTAAATAAAAAAGGCGGCTAGCCAATCTGGCCAGCCGCCTTTCGCGCATTTTTTCCCCGCATCTAATGCCGGAGCCCACCAATACTATTTCAGATCATTTGTTGTCAAGCTGAAGCTTGACACTCCGTTTTGCTATTCAACTTCGGACCTTAGGCCATAAGACTTCGGACCTTATTTCGCCAGCACCATCCGCTTGGTTTGCGTGGTCTCGCCCGCTTTCATCACGGCGTAGTACACGCCGCTGGGCAGTTTGCGACCATTGAACGTCACGCGATGCATGCCGCGGTCCCGATAACCGTCCACCAGCGTCGCGACTTCCTGGCCGACGGCGTTGATCACTTTCAACGTCACGTGCATGCCTTCCGGTACGCCGAAGGAAACCGTTGTCGAGGGATTAAACGGGTTCGGGTAATTTTGCTCCAGCACAAGAGATTCCGGTATAATCGCCTCGTTCGGGGTCGAGCTGGCCTCGGCCGTTTTGGCCACGGTCGCGCCGTAAACTTCAAACTCGGCCATGCGGTAATTCGACTTATTATTCTTCTTCGTCATGAGGCGAACATACTTGGCCGGCGTCGCGGTAAACGGAATGTCCTGCGTACCGGTCACCACCGCCAGCGCCGAATGCACCGTAATCCAGTTGCTAGCGTCACTCGACACCTGAATGTCATACTCATTGGCGTAGTAAGTCTGATACCACTTAATCACCACACGCCCGACGGTAATCGACAGCGTCGGATGCAATTGCACCTGATAGGTTTGCACGGCGCTCGCCGAGTTGACAAAACCGCTGCGCCAGAAGGTGACGCCGTCGCCGTCGT
>CAYUVM010000900.1:0-1886 GCA_964447935.1 uncultured Cytophagia bacterium
GCAACGGGCAAGGACATCAATCCGGACGTCATCGGCTATATTTTTGAGAAATACATCAACGACCGCGCGGCGATGGGCGCGTATTACACCAAAGAGGATATCACCGAGTACATCAGCAAGAATTGCATCATCCCGTGGCTTTTTGACGAAGTGAAGCGCGCGGATGCCAAACCGTTCGGGAAGAATGGTGAAATTTGGGCGATGTTGCAACAAAGCGGCGATAAGTACATTTATCCCGCTGTAAAGCACGGCATCAAATCTGAATCACCGGCAGAAACCGGCTTCTCCGATTTGCCTGCCGAGGTGCAGGCCGGATTGGACCCGAACACGCCCGATCTCGTGGAAAAGCGCAAATGCTGGAACCGGCCCGCCCCTGCTGAAATTGCGCTGCCGACGGAAATTTACCGCGAGCTGATTGCGCGGCGCAAGCGGTATTATGAAGTGCGGCAGAAAATTCAGCAAGGCGAGATTGCCGAGATCAACGATTTCATCACCTACAACCTTGACATTCGGCAATTCGCGCAGGATGTTTTGCGGGAAACGGACGACGCCGATTTGGTTCGGCACTTTTATAAGGCGCTCAAGAAGATCACCGTGCTCGATCCGACTTGCGGCTCTGGCGCATTTCTCTTTGCGGCGCTCAATGTCCTTGAGCCGTTGTACTATGAATGCGTGAAACGGATGCGGGAGTTTGTGGAAGAAGACGGCAAAGGGAAACACAAATTCTTTGAAGATGAGCTGAAGCTGATCGATTCCGACGAGCACCCCAGCACGGAATACTTTATCTACAAATCCATCATCCTGCACAATCTCTACGGCGTGGATATTATGAAAGAAGCCGTGGAGATTGCCAAGCTGCGGCTCTTTCTCAAGCTCGTGGCGACCGTGGAGGTGGATTACGCCAAACCCAACCTTGGCCTTGAGCCGCTGCCGGATATCGACTTCAACATTCGCTCGGGCAATACGCTGGTGGGCTACGCAACGCTCGGCGATTTGGATAAAGGCGGGCAGGCGGGATTGTTTGGGGATGAGGAGAAGAAGGCGATCATCGAAGAGGCGGACGTTGTGAGCAGAGCGTATGCCCGCTTCAAGGACGCCCAGTTGGTGATGCACACGAACCCGAAGCTCTACAAGGATGCAAAGAATGCGCTTAACAGCAGGCTCTCGGTTCTCAACGGCAAGCTCAACGAGTATCTCGCTGTGACGTACCTTGGACCAACGCCGAGCAAGAAAGTTTATGACGCGTGGCTTGCTTCGCACCAGCCATTTCACTGGCTGGCAGAATTCTACACGACGATTGCACAAGACGGATTCAACATAGTTATTGGAAATCCACCATATGTTGAAACAAAAGACGTCACAACCTACAAAATCAAAGGATATTTAACCGAATCGTGCGGAGATATTTATGCTTTTGTTCTGGAACGCGCACTGTCGTTCTCTAAAATCCACGGTCGTCTCGGCTTCATCGTTCCATTAAGCTGCTTTTCTGTCGAAGGGTTCATTGCTTTGCAGAAATTATACCTTGAATTGACCTCCCCGCTTTTTGTAAGCAATTGGTCCGGTGATGCCCATCCAGCGAAATTATTTGAAGGTGTAAACAAGAGGCTTCAAATAGTTCTTGCAAGACACTCGGCTCAAGATAAACCAACTCTGTACTCATCTAATTATCTAAAATGGTACTCTGAAGAAAGGCAGTCACTTTTTAGCAAATACCCAATCTATCAAAAGACAGATAATCTTGAGTCTGCAAAGTTCTTTAAGGGATCATTGCCAAAAATTGGTTCGCCGTTAGAGAAAAGTATTATTCAGAAACTTCAATGTTCACATCAAAAAATCAACTTTCTGACTTGGTGTTTTAGCCCCGATTTTATTGGCTCTTTTTA
>CAYUVM010000901.1:0-1879 GCA_964447935.1 uncultured Cytophagia bacterium
AAAAACCAAAACCCAACTCCGATATCATGATCAACTTCTCCCTCTCCGAAGACCAGCAACAATTCCGCGATCTCGCGCGCGAGTTTGCGAAAAATGAAATTCGGCCGGTGGCGGCGCAGCTTGACGAGCAGGAAAAATTTCCGACGGAAGTTTGCCGCAAAGGCTGGGAGCTTGGCCTGATGAACGTGCATGTCCCGAAAGAATACGGCGGTCTCGGCCTCGGCGTGCTGGAAGAATGTTTGATTTCCGAAGAAATCGGCTGGGGTTGTGCGGGTGTCGGCACGACGATGACTTGTAACACGCTGGCGATCGCGCCGGTGATCGTCGCGGGCAACGATGATCAGAAGAAACGTTTTCTCGCGCCGCTGATCGAAGAATTTTCTTTTTGTGCGTACGCCGTTACCGAGCCGGGCGCCGGCAGCGACGTGCAAGGCATCAAAACCACGGCAAAAAAGATAGGCAATGATTACGTGCTCAACGGCCAGAAAATGTGGATCACCAATGCGGCGCAGGCGAAATGGTTTTTTGTGATCGCGTACACCGATCAATCGAAAGGCCACAAGGGCATCAGCGGCTTTCTCGTGCCCGCGGATTCGCCCGGCGTGAAAATCGGCAAGCACGAGCATAAAATGGGCGAGCGTTGCTCCGATACGCGCGGTGTTGCGTTCGAGGACGTGAAGGTTCCTGCAATCAACATGCTTGGCAAAGAAGGCGACGGCTGGAAAGCGGCGATGGCGGCGTTCGATCATTCGCGGCCCGTGGTCGCGGCGATGGCCGTTGGTCTCGGCCGCGCCGCGATGGAGCACGCCGCACAATATGCGAAAGAGCGCAAAACGTTTGGTGTGCCGCTCGCCGCTCACGAGGGCGTGAGTTTTATAATTGCCGACATGGCGAAAGACGTCGAAGCCGCGCGCTTGCTTGTCTGGCTCGCCGCGTGGACGATCGATCAGGGCAAGCGCAACACCTTGCAAGCTGCATACGCCAAATGCCATGCCGCCGACGTCGCCATGCGCGTCGCCACCGACGCCGTGCAAGTCTTCGGCGGCTACGGCTACTCGCGCGAATACCCGGTTGAAAAACTCATGCGCGATGCGAAAATCTTTCAGATTTACGAGGGCACCAGCCAGATTCAACGGTTGATCATTGCGAAGGAGATTTTTGAGCGGGGATGATGGAGAAAGATTCGTTGCTAACGCGCGCTTTTGCTGGCTGGCCTTTTGCAATTGCAGCCCGGAGAAATTACGTTGATTGAGGAAATGCAAAAGATTTGTGGTACCAGTCCGACTTTACTTTTATTTGAATTTGACCTCCCATTTCGTCTCTAAAAATTTTCCCAAACTCGCCGTTTCTTCTTCAATTTGCGCGCAAAGGCGTTTTGAAAATTTCTCGAACAGCTCGATTTCCAGCAACCAGTTTTTCGCGCGGCGGGTGTAGGACCAAATGCCGATGATTCTGCCGTCGAGCAAAATCACCGGCGAAATCCAGCCTTGATTGCGGTAAACGCGTTTGTAGTGGGCGGCAGCGAGCAAATGGTTTTTTTCGGCATGCCCCAAGAGATAAACATCGAAATGGGGAAGTAAACGCAAACCGTGAGACGCAAGCCGGCTATCGCGTAAGTCCCCCGCATCTTCATGCAGAATAAACTTTTTCCCGTCAGCACATTCGATTTCCCGCAATTCGTCTCGGCAGTTTTCCCAGACGGCTTTGGCCTCCGGAATATTCATACCCGCCCAGCGCGAGAAATCGTGCAAGGTCGCTGGACTGTAAATTTTTAAATAGCGGCGCAGCAGGATTTGTTTGGCGGCTGCTTCGGCAACCGGTTTTTGCTTCGGCAACCATTGATCGACGCGCACGAAAACGGCTTCGTTGCCTTGCTCGG
>CAYUVM010000902.1:0-1872 GCA_964447935.1 uncultured Cytophagia bacterium
TCCGTTTACGCGTTAAACATCGCCGTGTATTCGCTGGCGCGCATGCTAGGTGATCCTCAAAATTAATTCTTTTGCGTATTTAACCCAAACGCTGTACAAACACTTCAATAAATTTACCATCAAAAACAAAAAGTCCGACGATCCAGATGACGATCAAAGCGCCGACCATACTCATGGCCGCTTTAAAACGCCAGTTTTTAAGATTGCGGCGAATTTCCGGATAGGCGGCCAAACCGCGTGCTGCTAAAATCACAACTACCGGCAACAACGGCTGATGATAGCGAGGATGTGCAAAGACCAGCAAGTGCATGGCCGTGTAATATGCAATAAACAGCAAGCTGAAAACTTCAAACGCGCGCAGTTTGTTATAAAAACAACCAAAGCTGGCGCCGACCATGATGAAGCTATAACTGCCGAAAACCATTGCCATCACCAACAAGCTGACGGCTAGCGGAATCTTGCCGTAGTAGTCAGACATCAGGTGATTGACGATCAGCCTTTCCTGTCCCCAAAAATCGACCAGCCGGCCAAACATGCGCACCAGCGTTGCGCCAGGATTGGCCAACATATATTCAAAGGCCATACGGGTAACGGCGTCATTCTTTTCAGTTTCACTCAGTCCGTTCAGTTCTGGCAGCAAAGTCTCATAATAGTATTCTTCGCCAATTTGTTTTTCATAAAAAAGATCCGACGAGCGAATCAACGGCGCTTTCTCGTTGTTGCATAAGTAAAACGTAATCCCGCCAACCGAGGAGATCAGCGTTGGCTGGCCGTTCAACGCCGTGTTGCGGGCGCACCAGGGCAGAATCGTGAGAACAAAACTGGTGGCAAATGCAACTGCTGATTGCAAAAAAGACCGGCGCGCCCGCCACGCCCAAACGGTTAAAAACACCGCGATGATCGGGCCACCGTAAAACAGCGTGTCGCGAATCAAAGCACCGGCACCCAAGGCGGCGCCGGCAGCGATGGCCCAACCCCAACTTGGTTGCTGCAAACTCCGCAACATCGCCCAACAAAACAAGCTGACAAAAAAGATACAACTCGGCTCGGTCAGCAAAATGTTGCTGAAACCGACAAACGTTGGATAGAACGCGAAAATGGCCGCGGCGATTTGTCCAACCCGTTCGCCCCAACCATCTTTGCCGAGGCGATACATCACCCAAACAGTTGCCACGCTGAATAACACTTGCAGCAGGCGCGCTGGAACCGGCGAGGTGTTGCCGGAAAGCCGAAAGGCCAGCGACATAAAAAACGGAAAACCCGGTGGCCGAAAAGAAGTTAAGTGGCCCTTGTAAGAAAACTCGTTTTGGGCCGCCAAGTTTTTTGCCAACTCGACATATTCCGCTTCATCAGGGAAAAACAATCCACGGTCAACGCCCAAACCTAATACGGCTAAGCGAATCACCAAAGCCGCGGCCAGCAAGGCAATAAGGTAACGGCGGCTGCCGGGCTTTATCACCGGCGGCTCACCGTCCACAGCCGGAAGTTTGACCTGCGAGGCAAGAGTATTTTCCATAAAGCACCCCTTGATAAAAACCAGGAGCAAGGTGTAAACGCCAATGCCCGCAGTTAAACGGGCGCTTTCTGAGTGTGAGTGAATTGTGTTTCATCCGCGAAATCTCATTCTCGCGAAGCCGTCGTAAAAGCACGGCACTCCGGAAACGCGGCTTAGGGCGTCACTCGCAGGCCTTTCGGCGGCTGCGGCGGTGTGCGATCGCGATTAGGATCACTGCCGCGATATGCGAATTTAACCGCATCGGCCATAATTGGCCCGTCGGCATTATTGTCAAGTGTAATTTGCCCATTCTGACCGGTGGTTAGATAATAGACGCCTAACGAATTCCATCGGCCCAAATATTCGCCTGCGAAATA
>CAYUVM010000903.1:0-1870 GCA_964447935.1 uncultured Cytophagia bacterium
AGCTATCAATTCGATTTGGGTCTGGGCCTGCGGCCGAATTTCATGGATATTTTCGAGAGCCTCAGCTTAACGATGTCGATTAGCCTGCTGCTTCTCGGGCTGCAAAACCTCATGACTCTGGCGCTCGCCGGAGAGAATAGTAAACTGGTCCAGCGTTTAACTTTGCTCAACCTCATTGGGGTCGGCGCTTTGGCCATACTCAACGCGATTTATCGGCTGCCGCCGCCGTTGATTTCTTTCATTGTCGTTGAAATAATTCTCGCGTTATCTCTGCTGCTCAATCGCAACGCTGCGGCACAGCGTTAAAGTGTCCTTTCGATAAAAAGCAAGATTTCGAAAGCATTTTGCCCGCAGCATTTTTATATTGGAGAAAATAAGGTTCACGGTTTACTTGTATTGGAGAACAACCGATGTTATTTGAATTTTTAGTGATGGGGTTGTTGGCGGTGATCACGATATTTTCCCCAGCCGATGATCAGCGCGCCAAGCAACCCCAAACCCTCACGCCGGCACAACGCGAAAAATTGTTGGCGGTGCGCGAACAGGTTTGGCGGGCTTATTTTACCAATGATAAAAAACAACTCGAAGCGCTGATTCCCGCCGAGACCATTGCCATCAATGCCTACGATGAGCAATGGGCGGATCGCGCTGCCATTTTTTCCGGCGCGGAGCAATTTGTGCAGGGCGGCGCCAAACTGGTGCGACTGGAGTTCCCGCGCACCGAAATTCAAGTCTATGGTGAGGTCGCGATTATCTACACCACGTATTTATTCGAAATCGAAAGCGCCGGCCAACGCCAAACTTATTCCGGACGCGGCACCGAAATTTTCGTGCGCCGCGGCGAGTCGTGGGTAAATCCCGGCTGGCATCTCGACGCGGGGCAATAAGTTGATGAAAGTATAAAAATTTTCTTAATCAGCCACAGTGATTTAGATTTGCCGGCTAATTCCACATGGGGCCTTCGAGCAAATTAGTCTGTTACAAGTGATATCCTTGCAAAAAAAGCAAAGACTTTTCAACACCGAGAAAACCGAATCAACAGAGATCGCAAAGCCAAAGAGGTTTTTCAAGTATTATCGTCTCTGTTTGCTCTGTTTTCTCTATGTTGAATCTCTTTTGGTTGCGGCTCGTCGCTTTAGAATCAGTGTGGCTTTTCTTTTTGCTTTTCATCCAAAAGATAGGTATATTTCCTGCCATTAAACCAAAACATTGTATTTGCAAGTTCTATTCATCTGCCGTTGTTAGGTTATGCTCACCCGCACCCAATCCATTCTCAAAGAAGTCTTCGGTTACGATGAGTTCCGGCCATTGCAGGAAGAGATCATTCAAAATGTTTTACAGAAAAAAGATACGCTCGTGATCATGCCGACCGGCGGCGGCAAATCGCTGTGTTATCAGTTACCCGCGCTGATCTTCGAAGGCTTGACGGTGGTGGTCTCGCCGCTAATTGCATTGATGAAAGATCAGGTGGCGCAATTGCAACAGCTTGGCGTGCCCGCAGTTTTTTTGAACAGTTCCCTGGCGTCCGATGAATATCAGCGCAATCTCGACCGCCTGCGCCGCGGCGAAGCGAAGTTGCTTTACGTTGCGCCCGAAACCCTGCTGAAAGCCAAAACGCTAGCCTTCCTCGCCGCGCGCAAAGTTGATTGTCTCACCATTGATGAAGCGCATTGCATCTCGGAATGGGGACATGATTTTCGGCCCGAGTATCGCCAGTTGGTGGAATGCCGGGCGCGTTTTCCGCAGGCCGTGTGCATCGCGCTCACCGCCACGGCAACGCAGCGCGTGCGCGAAGATATTGCCGCCAATCTGAAATTCAGCGCCGCGCAACAGTTTGTCGCCAGCTTCAACCGCGAGAATCTTTTTCTCC
>CAYUVM010000904.1:0-1870 GCA_964447935.1 uncultured Cytophagia bacterium
CATCAAACGTGGGCAGCGTTTGCCGGCGCTCGATTTTAGCGCAACGGCTTCTTATGCCGATGAAATTGCCAAGCTGGATATTCCGATTGAGAAGTTGGGCTTGTCATTGCCGCCGAATTTTACTGCGCCGAGCATCGAACTGGGCGGATATGAGCGTACTGACTTCACCCTCGGCTTGCGGCAGCCGATTTTTACCGGCGGTAAATTGCGCTCACAAGTTGAATTGGCGCAAACCGCCGTGGAGGCCGAAGAAACGCGGCTGACGCTTTTACAGCAACAAGCCGCCTATCAAACTTACTGGCTGTTCTATCAAGCGCAGAGTTTGAAGAAGGAGCGGAAGATTCAAGAGGCAAGCCTGATGCGGCTGGAAGTGCAATTGCAACAAGCACGCAGTTTGTTCGGTGCGGCGCAGGTGATGGCGTACGACACGCTGCAAGTGTTCAATCAAACATTGCAAGTGAAAATGCAACTTGAGCAAAACCAGCGCGACCAGCGGCTTATCGATTTGCAAATGGCGCGGCTGTTGAATCTCGCCACGACGCGTCCGATCGCAGAAATTGATTTAGTCCAACCCGCAGGAGTTCGTGCGGTGCTCGACAGTCTCAAACAGCAGGCGTTGCAACATCGTCCGGAGTTGAGCGGTATTCGACTCGGTCAGCGCAGCGCGCAGTTGAGCCGCAAATTGGCGCAAGCCACCTTTTGGCCCGATCTCGGCGCTGAGGCGAAGTATCATTATGGCAAGCCGGGATTGAATCAGGTCACGAATGAATGGATGGATTACAGCACCATCGGCGTGAATTTGCAGTGGAATCTGTGGCGCGCCAATCAGGATCGCCGTCGCGTTGAAGCCGCAGAAGTTGAATTGAACCGCTTGACGCTGGAAGAGCGTGAGCTGCTACGTAACATTGATTACGACGTGGAGAAAGGCTGGGAAAATGCGGCGTTTGCGGTGAAGCAAATTCAACTGGCGGAAAGATTGCGGGCGCAGCAACAGGAACGGTATCGCATTGTCAGCACGCAGCAACGCGAGGGCGTTGCCACCACCAACGACGTGATTATCGCCGAAGGGGATTTGACGCAGGCCGAGTTGCAATGGCAGCGCGCGTTGATTCAGTATTATTTGGCGCAGAGCGAAATTTTGCTGGCCATCGGCAAAATAGCCGAATGACAGTTTAGGGTGAAAAATTTGTTATAACCAAAAAATCCCGGCAAATAAAAGCTGCCAGCGGATGATTGCCCCCAATCCGTTGGGCTAATGGTTTTAAGGAGGAAATGATGAAGCCGATTTTAATAATACTGGTGCCGACAGTTTTGCTCTTGAGTGGTTGCGAGAAAAAAAATAACTCCACTTTTCAGGCCAGCGCGATTATTGAAGGCACGGCCATTAAGGTGGCCGCGCAAACCGGCGGCTATTTGCTGAAAGTAAATTTTGACGAAGGGCAAGAAGTCGCTACCGGTGATACCTTGGCCATGGTCGATGCGGAAAAACTGAGTTATCAACTCGAGCAAATCCGTGCCGGGCTTGACGAAGTTGCGGTGCAGCATCGTCTCGCGAACACGAGTCTGCGGCGCGCGCAGGAAGATTTTGATTATGCGAAAATCCGTTATGAGCGCTTTCGCGATCTCTTTGCCAAGAACGCCGCTTCGCAACAAGCGCTGGACGATGCCAAAATCGCTTACGACCGCGCCAGCACGGCACTCGAATCCGCCCGCCAGAGTTTGCAAACGATTGCCAGCAAAGAAAAGGGACTTGAGGCGCAAACCAAACTCCTGCAGCGGCAGATCAACGATGCGATGGTGAAAGCGCCGATCAGCGGCACGGTGACGACACGCTTTTACGACGCCGGCGAAACGATTCCGCCCAATGCGC
>CAYUVM010000905.1:0-1870 GCA_964447935.1 uncultured Cytophagia bacterium
TCTTCGGTATTGAGCTGGCCATTGGGAATCATATCTTCCGAGATCTGGCCGAGGTCAACATGCACGCGGCCTTTGGAGCCAAAGAACCAAATTTCCAAAAACTTGCTATCAGTCTGATCAAAAAAACCGGGAGAGAGCGCGCGCATAATGCCGCCCCATGAACGCCGCAATCCTTGGGGCGTCGTTTTGTCGATTTCATTCGCGGTCGGATCAAATTCCAACGATAACACCTGCGTGATCTGGTTGGTTTGATTGACGTCACGTTCCGGGTAAATTTCTTGTGTCGCCACGCCGCTGAAGGGGTTGTACCAAATCAGCTTGCCGCGCCGCGCCAAGGCGCTGCGTTCCTTTCGGGCGCTCAAAGCATCCGGCGGCGCCACATTGGTCGGATCATCTAAAATTTCTTTGGGAATCGAAGCCTGCACCCAACCGCGGCGAATCACCCCCAGCGGGGTTGAGCGTTTCGACGCTTCGAAATCATCCACATACGCCACGCCGTCCTGGTCATCCGGAATTTTGCTGTTCAAAGTATTGGGATTCGGCAGAATTTGCGCGATTTCACCTTCCATCCGAAACTCGCTGGATTCCTGCGTCGAAAGCATGGGCAAAGCATTAATCGCCCGGCTGAGAAAATTCGGCTGAAATTTCAAGGCCGCATTCACATCCCAAATCAAGTTGCGCATCGGCCCGTTGTCCACGCTGCCGAGCCGAATGCGCTGATCCAGCGTGCGCTGGCTTAAATACAGCAGCGTGCCGCCAAGATAAGAATTGGGATTAAACCGGTATTCCGCGCGGGCGCCGAGAATCGACTTCTTTTCGAGTTGAAACAGCGAATTGCTCTGATAGGAAATCTCCACATTGGCATTCGGTTTATTCGCTTCATCCTTCAAAACCGTCAGATTGCCGGAGAAATAATCGATGATGTAATCCGTATCGCGCTGCAGCTCGACGCCGTTGAGCAAAACCTTTTCCGAATTTTCAATAATGTTAAAACCGAGACTATAATTACTGCTGCGCGTTTTGGATTTGACTTCGATATAATATTTGCTGGCTTCATCAATCTCCGAGCGAATCTTCGTGTTGTACATGCTCACATTACGGTTGTTGATGGAGCGGTATTCGCGCGCCAGATCGAGCAGCGCCGGGGTGCCATCTACGAAAGCGCCGAGCGGATCAAAGGGCCGCAAATCCGGAAAGATCAATTCGCCCCGCCCGAGATTGAGAATGACGTCGTCAATGTCGATAATATTGTCCGGCTCGGCCGCGCCTGCCACGTTGCGCACGTCCAAACCGAAAATTTCCAGATACGAGCGCGGCCGGCCGGCTACCGTCAGCGCCTCTTGCGGATCGCCCGAAGGCGGTTTGAAAAAAACTTTTAACTCGAACCCTTCGCGCGGAATATTACGGCCGCCGAGATAATAAACATTCTTCCATTCCAAATCCCACGTGCTGACCGTCGGCACCGGACTGCGGGCTTTAACGAGCCGCAAATTGATCGACGTGCGTTTGTTGGGATCCGGATCGGCGATATAATTCACGTCACCAACTGTCTCCTGCGGCGTGCGAAAAGCCACCCCTAGCACTTCTTCTTCGCCCAGCGGGTTGGTCATGACAATATAACCGAGATCCTTTTGAATGTAATAATCAACATTCGGCTCGAGACGGATAAAATTGCCGCGGTAAATCTCGTCGGGATATTGCAACGTATCGGCGGGATAAGCAATGCCGGGAATTTGTTCCGGGCGCTGGTCGTAGCCCGGCGCAGATTTGTAAACAAAAATGTCGGAGATGGCGCGATTCGGGTTAAAGCTGTGTACCCATTTTTGCCGGCTGTAGCGGCGGAACTGATCGCGATATAGCGAGTCGAGAA
>CAYUVM010000906.1:0-1862 GCA_964447935.1 uncultured Cytophagia bacterium
CACGTTTGATGGCCGTTTCCAGTTCGGCAATTTTTTGCTTTTGTTGTTGCTTTTGAAGTTGTAGATTATTCTGCCGGACGAGCTGCAGCGCTTCGTCGAGGGTGAGCAGCGATTGCGCGCGGCTGAAGCCCGCAATCAGCAGAAGCATTAAAATCTTTTTCATTTGCTGTATCCTGATTTTGCAACGACAGAGAATTCCGGCCAGCGCGGTCGCAACGGAAAATCACTTGAGTGCCAGATTCGCCGCTTTGAGCTTTTGATATTGTGTCCGGCCTTTGGGCGTCAAGGCGCCGTTCATAAAAATATCGAACAAGGTAGATAGCGCCTCGTGCATGGAATAAGAAGAATGAATTAAAACTTCCGGATTGAGGCCTTCGTTGATCGCGCCGAGCAGAAAGTGAAAAAACATTTCGCGATTGAAATCGGCGCGCACGGCGCCGTCGCGTTTGCCCTGTTCAAGAATCACTTCGAAATTTTTGCGCATGCGCTCGCGGCGAAAAGCCTCGATGCGCTGCCAAAGATGCGGCAGTTGCCGTTGCAAGCTTTCGAGCAAAGGCTTCGTTACAAAATGCTGTTGCTGCTCGGTGATCATCTGCACGATGCGCAACAACTTTTCAATCGCCGGCAGCGGACTGGCGAGAATTGCGTCGCAGTGGCGGTTAATCTCGGCCAATTTATGCGCCACCAGCATTTCGGCCAGCCTCAGCTTGGTCGGAAAAAACTTGTACAGCGTCTTTTTACTGATCGCCAACTCGCCGGCAATGGCATCCATCGACGTTTTGCCGTAGCCGCGGTGGGCAAATTTTTCCCGCGCTTTCAGAATAATGCGCTCGCGCAGCGCGGAGTTTAGGGTGGATTTCACTGCTCGCCAATGGAAACTTTTATCGTTTTTAAAGTTTCCAAATAGCCAAAATAAAACGGCATATCCGCCGTTTATTATGAAATCTGGAAACTTTTATATTTATTCTGGTTTCTATGATAAGAAAACGAATTTTAAATGTCAAGTATTTTTTGCTGAATTTTTGCGCCGCGGGTTTAAACACCGGGTCATCATCATTCAACAAAGTTTAGCCGGCAACGTTTTACGGAGGCGGAATGCGAGTTTCTTATTGGCGGCTGGTCTTGCTGGGTTTTGGTTTTATGGGGATTTCATTGTTATGGGGCATTTACAATGCCTACGTTCCCATTTTTCTACAGGCCGGCCGCCCGGACTTTTCCACCAGCGCCGGCGTGACGGGTTTTGGTCTCAGCACGACGCTGACCGGTTTTATCATGACGCTGGATAATCTCGCAGCGCTGTTTATTTTGCCGTATGTCGGCGCGTGGTCGGATCGCCTGCGAACCTCATGGGGACGGCGCAAACCGTTTATCGCCGTGGGCGCGCCGCTCGCGATGCTCTGCTTCGCCGCCATTCCGCAGGCGCTGGGAGGGCAGCTCGGCATTTTTATGCTCGCCATCGGTCTGATGCTGCTCAGCATGGATCTTTTTCGCACGCCGCTGATTGTGCTGATGCCGGACATTACGCCCTCGCCGCAACGGTCGCAGGCCAATGGCGTCATCAATTTAATGGGCGGCATTGGCGGCATTCTCGCGACCCTCGTTGGGGGCGCGCTGTTCACAATTTCCGTTGCCGCGCCTTTTTATTTTGGCGGGATGATGATGCTATTCGGTTGCCTGGTCGTATTATTGTTTATTCGCGAGCCGGCGCCCGAACAACTCGAACCGGGCGAAAGCGAACCCAAGCTGTTGGAGAGTTTGCGCACGGTGGTGTTTGATCGCGACCGTTCAGCACTGCGCTTGCTGGCCGCGATTTTTTTCTGGTTTTTGAGTTTCAATCCCATCTAAGTTATTTTCACATCGTT
>CAYUVM010000907.1:0-1857 GCA_964447935.1 uncultured Cytophagia bacterium
GACTTGCTGATCTTCAAGCTCTTTGCCGCTCGCGAAAAAGACTTGCTCGATGTCAAATCTCTGGTCGCACATAATCGCGAAAAGTTGGATCTGGCTTATCTTCGTGCCCGCGCGAAAGATTTTGTTTTACTTGAACGGAACGATGTGTTGGAAAGGTTGGAAGCTTTGCTCTGATGAGCGCAGGGCATTTCAGATTGAATATTTCTTTTTTGCTGTCTTTTCTTTTTATCTTTTTTTCACCAGTACTTCCCTCAGGTACCAATTTCCCAGCAAAATCGTCCAGTCGTTGTTCGGTTGCGTCAGTTCCGCTTGCAGCGTATCGCGCCAGGTGGGATTGTATTCGAAAGCCATTTTCAAATCATCCAGCGCGAGGCGTTTGAGCTTGGCGGCGCAGCGGGCTTGTTGGAATTTGGCGTAGGCCGTTTTGGCGCTGTCCACTCGAATAATGCCTTTCAAAATATCAAACGCCGAATAAAATATAAACCACGCATTACGCTTTATGCTTTTAGAACCACCTTCGTGCACCCCTCCAATTTCTCCGCAAAAATTTTGTACCCGCGCGGGCCCTCAGCCAACGGCAGGCGATGTGAAAAAATCGTAGTCAAATCATATTTCTTTTTCTGTACAAGCGGAATGAGCTTTTCCATATAATAACGCGCGGGGCAACGCCCGACTTTGTAAGTGAGATTTTTGTCGTAAGCGTCGTTCGGCGAGAAAGCGAAGTGTTCTTCATTATGCACGCCGACGACGGAGATGATGCCGCCGGGCCGCACGAGATTGATCGCTAATTTCGCCGCAGCAGGGCTGCCGACAACTTCGAGCACGCCATCTGCCCCGCGGCCTTCGGTGGCTGCGCGTATTATTTCACCCACTTCGGCTTTTGGGTAATTGACAGGGATCGCGCCGAATTTTTCGGCGAGTGCGAGGCGTTCGGGAATCGTATCAATTGCGAAAATTTTCTCGGTGCCCAACTCGCGCGCGCCGATGATGGCCATGAGGCCAACCGGGCCACAACCAATCACGACATACGTTCCATCCGGTTTGATCTCCGCCATGTCGGCGCAAAAGTAGCCGGTCGAGAGCACATCGCCCATCAACAAAGCTTCTTCGGGAAGAATGGGTGCTGGTATTTTCAGCAGGGTAGACGCAGCCAACGGCACGCGAACATACTCCGCTTGACCGCCGTGCAAACCCACGCCATTTTGCCGCCAACCGAAAAGTTGTCCAGAAATGCAGCGGCAGGGTAGGTTTTTCTGGCAATAAAAACACGCGCCACAATTTGTGGTGAAGGGGCAGAAAACCTGATCGCCTTTGCGAAGCGTTCGTACTTCCTTTCCCAACTCGATAATCTCGCCGACGAACTCGTGTCCCATCACGGTTCCCGAGTCGAGGCCTTTTTCTCTGCCGTGATAAATATGCAAATCTGAGCCGCAAATGGCAGCCAGGTTAACTTTCACAAGCGCATCGCCGGGTGATTCGAGGGTCGGGTCGGGCGCAGATTCATAGTGGATGTCTTCGGTGTCATGAAATGTGAGGGCATGCATATTGGCCTCGGTAGGATAATCTTAGAATACGCATCATGAGCGCGACAAATAAGTTCAATTTGAAATTTAGAATGTCTTTGCAGCAGTGCGATAAGGTTGCAAAAACAAAAGCCCCGAACAGGATCGGGGCTAATACATTGGTCAAGCGATATTCTACTTTTGCAACTTGCGCGCGGCTTTTTGACGTTTGGCGCGGGCCTTGCGTTGCTGGCGGCGCTCCATGCGCACACGGCGTTGCTTACTTTTACTTCTCGCCATAAGACTCCGGTTTTTTTGTTTAGTTCGGTGTAGGGGCAATTTTTAACTTTTTTTT
>CAYUVM010000908.1:0-1855 GCA_964447935.1 uncultured Cytophagia bacterium
AAGTCGTCGATCCGATGTGTTATATTTTTTACGGCATTCGCAACATGCCGCTCGAGTTTTTCTTTGATTTCTCACGCCACATTTGGGATGAGGCGCGGCACTCGCTCATGGGCTTGCGTCGCCTGCGCGAACTGGGTTACGACATCAGCGATTTTCACTGGCCGCATTACGGCACACGTCTGGAAGCGCTGGAAGAATATTTTGCCGAACTCACGATGGTGGGTGAAGCATGCAGTTTTACCCGCAAAAAAGGGAGCATTGTGCCATTTTTGAAATTTAAAGATCCGCAAAGCGCGATGCTGCCGGAGATCGATTGTGTTGATGAGCGTCTGCATGTGCGTTACGGCCGCAAGTGGCTGCCGGTGATGTTCAAAAACAATAAAGGCGATGATCGGCCGCTCGAAGTCATCGCCGACACCACGCGGCTGCGGCTATCGCAAGATTGGACGCAATTTGAAGGCCTAACCGAAGAAGAACGCGAGAAGATTGCGCAAAGCGTTGCGGGCTTCTGCACGACGATTGAGTTTTCACTGGATTTTACGGTGTATCGGTAAATCATGGACATCAAAGAACATTTTTACTCCGATGATCCGCAAGTTGGCCATCCCGACGTGCGGACAAATCCACCGGGGTGTGTTTATTATTTTCTCGGCAACGGCGAAATTGAAGTTGGAATTCAAGTCAACCGCTCCGGCACCGGCACACCGCTCGGAATTTTATTCATGCATCCGGAAAAATTCGGCAAGAAACGCGACACGCTGAATTTTCACCCCGATCGCGGTGTGGCCAACACGCAAATTCAGGTCTCGCTAAATGGCCGCGATTATACTCCGGACCCGGCAATGCTGCAAGTGCAATGGGCCAGCAAAGAGATGGTCCCGCTCGTTTCTGCGCAATGGCAGGCTGAGAAAATTCTTGTTCATGAGAATTTTTTTTGTCCTACCCGGCATTGGCCGCTTTTGCGCCGGGTTGTCTCTTTGCAAAATCAGGATCAAACCGCGCATGAGGTCTTGTTGCGGACGGCGATCTGGCAAGGCGAAAGTGAAGTCGAAAATCGGCAGAAGTTGAAGTTAGCCGCTAGCGGCACAGCCTCCATCGTTTTCGACTATTCGCTGTTCACGCGCGATTTTGACCATCGCCTCGTCGAGTTGACTTTGTCGAATGATGCACAAATTTCTGTTGAAACACAAAAGCATTGGCAACGCGCCACGCAATTCGATTGCGGCGACCCGGCATTGAATCACTTGTTCTCGGCTTCCAGCGCGCAACTTCCGGCAGTGCTTGCAAGCTCCGGGACGATGGACGGGAGCATCTGGCAATACAATCTCGAATGGGTGCGCGATCAAACGATGGCTGTGGTTGGCCTGTTATCGTCCGGTCATCACGAGTTGGCATACGCGATGTTGGATCGTATTCTGCGGCGGTTCGTTACCGAGCAGGGTGACACGGTTGACTCCGGCCGTTTGCGCGAGCCAGCAGAAGTCGAGCTTGATCAGAACGGTGCGTTGCTCTACGCTTTGTGGAGTTGCTGGGCTTGGTGCGGCGACGTTGGTTTTGGCCTCATTCGCAAACACTGGAAGAAAATTGTCGCCGTGGCCGAGTTTCCGTTGCAAAGTATTTTCTGGGATCAAGAATCGCGGCTGCTCAAAAATACGCGGGAATATTGGGAACGTCATGCGGTTTACGGCATTCGCGATGGCTATGAATTAGCTTATCACTTTTTTGTCGCGCTGGGCTTGGAAAAGGCCGCGCCGATGGCGGAGAAAATCGGCGATCACTCGCTGGCGGCGCGTTGGCAGCAGGCCGCGGCAACGATCAAACAGGCGATGCTCGCGCACCCGCGTTTCGCGATGAT
>CAYUVM010000909.1:0-1841 GCA_964447935.1 uncultured Cytophagia bacterium
GATTATCAACACGAGCGCCTCAATGGCCTGCAAATCTGGAACGGCGCGTTGACGGGAATGCCCGAGGGGCTGGCGCGTTGGCGGGAATTATTGTTGCGCGGAAAAAAAGTGTTTGTGATCGCCGGCAACGATGCGCACGGCAATTTCAATCGCTTTCGGCAGGTCGCGATTCCGCATCTCAAAATGCGCGAGCACCGCTGGCATCTGTTTGGCCGCACCCGCACCGCGGTGTTGCTGGACGGGCCGCTGTCGCTTGCTTCACTCCTGGACGCCTTGCGGCGCGGACGCGCTTGCATCACCACCGGCCCGTTGCTCGATTTGCAAATTGTGGGTGAAAGCGGCCGGCGCGCGCGCCTCGGCGAAACCATCAGCGCATCGCCACAGCAGCTTGAGATTGCAGCCATCAGTTCGGCGGAATTTGGCGCGTTGACGCGCGTGACGGTTTGGCTCGGTGATTTGCAGCGTCAAACCGAGCGGGTTTTATTTGAAACGCAAAGTTTTATCGCCCCGTTTCAATTTTCCCATTTTCATAGGCTCAATTTGCCGATCGGAAAATATTATCTCCGTGGCGAAGCGCACAGTGCCGGCAGCGCATTTTTGCCGGAGCCGGCGTTGCTCTGCGGCGCATTGACGAATCCGATTTGGATTGAAATCGCATCATAAAAAAAGCTTGTTTTTGCGATTTGAAATTTTCATCTTACCCTTGCAGATGGTCACTTTTCTTTTAATTTAAACCGCAATCATGAATAAACTCGATCTCAACTCTCCCAAACTTTGGGGCCAGTGGGTTCGCCTCACTTGGCTGGGCTGGGCGCTCGGCGTGCCCTGTATCGTCGTGTTGGCGCTGGCCGGTGAGGCGGTTGGCATTGGCGGCGTGCAAGTTCTCGTTGGCGCCGGCATGGGCGCGGGCGTCGGCTTCATGCAGGGGCGCGCTTTAAAAAACGTGCTTGCTGCGTTTGCGCCATGGTTCTGGTCCTGCGTAATTGGCCTCAGTGCGCCGTTTCTGGTGACGGACATCGCCAAAGCTATTGGCAGGGACGTTCCCTATTCACTCTATGTCTATGTTGCCCTCGGTGGATTGATCGTCGGCCTCTGGCAATGGCGGCTGCTGCGTTCACGCTTTCACCACGCGGGATGGTGGGTTTTGGCGAGTGCGCTGGGCTGGAGCCTCGCCGCCGGCGCCGCGGCGCTCGCGAATGCGCAGCCGCTGCGCGGAATTTGGGGCGCGCTCTTGTTTCTCACCATTGCCGTCGCCGGTGGGCTTATCCTCGGCGCCGTCACCGGCCTCGGGCTGGCGCGGCTGCTCCGCGAGAAAACAGCCGGTTGAATTTTTCTTTTGTGGCAAATTTCTAAAAGCTCATTGCCGGTTTTTAAAAAAGCCTTGCTTTTGCGGTTTGAAATTTTCATATTGCTTTCGAAACATTTGGAAGCCGGCCAACTGGGTACATCAATTTGAGATTGGTATGAGGTGTTTGCGGGCAACAATCGCATCAGTTTGAAGAATAACGAAACCGGTGAATTCCACTAAATCGCGTTGGTAGGTTTTTCGTTTTCATCCAGAAAATTCATACTGCGCTTTGACAACAAGGTTTCTGCCAAAATCCAAGAAGCCATATTTAACAAGTTTGAGAAAGAATGCGAAAACTTTTGATCATCATGGCTAAACAAAAATCTTGCACTAAAAATTGTTGAATTGTTCTATTTTTTCTATACTTAACTTTGACTGAAAATTTGCATTCTGTCGCATAATCCAGTCAACAACCATTGCGAAGTAAAGGAACACTCTATCTGCTCGTTCGCTTATTTTAAACAACCAATTTTGAATTATCCACTCGCTTGTG
>CAYUVM010000910.1:0-1828 GCA_964447935.1 uncultured Cytophagia bacterium
CAACGCCGACGTATGCCGCGCTGCAACTTTTTGTCGACAACTGGCGCTGGCAGGGTGTGCCGTTTTATTTGCGCTCCGGAAAAAACCTGCCGGATAAAATTTCCGACATCACGATTCAATTTCGCCAACCGCCGCACCAGCTTTTCGGCGCGAAATCCGGACTGGCGACGAATCATCTCAGCATTCGCGTGCAGCCGGATGAAGGCTTGCACCTGCGCTTCGCCGCGAAGACGCCGGACCAAGGCATGGCGATGCAGCCGGTGGATATGGAATTTCATTACCGAACCTCGTTCAAAGAAGCCGCGATTCCCGAAGCGTATGAACGCTTGCTGCTCGATGCGCTGAACGGCGATGCGGCGCTGTTCGCGCGCAGCGATGAGATCGAATACGCGTGGAAAATCATCGACGCGATCAACGCCGGCTGGGATAGCCCCCAGGCGCCACCGATGCTGAGTTACAAAGTTGGCAGTTGGGGCCCCGAAACCGCCGAAACGCTGCTGGCGCGCGACGGCCGCACTTGGGCGCAGAGCGGGCATCTGTAACCCAACGAGCGCAGCCAGTCGGCCCGACTGGACTTTTAAAAGTTCATCCCTTTCGCGGAGGAGGTTCTGCATGAATAAAAAATCGTTTTATCTTGCATTGGCGTTTTGCCTGCTCGCACTTCCCTTGCGTACGCAGGAGAATGCGCCGCAAACGCCCTATCAAAGCGTGCGCCCGAAATTAGGCGACTATTGCACGGTCGGCAATGTGCCGCTCGACACACTGCAAGACGTGGCGTTGATCGTCCGCGGCCGGCGCGTGCCGTTGCATCGCACGATGGTGGATTCTTTCATGCGCACGCAGGAAAAATATTTTTCACAACAACAGCCGAAAGGCGCGCTGTTTCAGGAAGAATTGAGCGCAGCAAATGGCGCGGCGCTTGCTGGCGTCACTTCTGGATGGTTTCTCTTCGGGCTGTATGTTTTGGTCGCGCTCGTTTTTGCCGGCGTCAGCGGTTACACCGCGGTTTCAAAAGGCCTGCCGCCGATTCCAAATTTTTTCATCGGCTTCTTTTTGAGCGCGTTGGGTTATTTGTACGTGTTGACGCGTCCGGCAGTCGCCAAGAAAGGTGAAATTCCCGGCGGCCTCGTGAAAGTGCCGTTGACCCACGCGCCGGTGCCATGCGCTGCATGCGGTTATCAAAACCATCCGAGCGCGAAACAATGCGTCGGCTGCGGCGGTAAATTGGAGCCGATGCTGCAATCGGAAGTGGCGCGCGCGAAGTAATAGCGTTCGTCGTAAAGCCTTTAGGCGTTTTCTTTTGATTGACTAAAATTTTTCATTTTCCCACATAGTTGACGCCTGAAGGCGTCACTACAAGCATTTGAAAGCGAAAAAATATGCCAGAAAAACAATCGCAGCTTTCTTTCGGCAATAAAATCAAACAGCCGCTTGTCGATATTCTGCACTCCGGCAGCAGCCAGAATGAGCGGCCGTTTTTAAGGAAGAATAACGAGAGCAACATTCCCGGCTTGTACATCGTCGGCGATCTCGCCGGCGCGCCGGTGATCAAATATGCGATGGCGCAAGGCTTTGAGGTGATCGAACATATCGCCACGCTGCCCAATGCGATCGGCGGCAGCGATCAAGAACTTTACGACGTCGTCATCATCGGCGCCGGTGCGTCGGGATTGAACGCGGCGCTGCAGGCGAAAGAGCGCGGCATGCGTTACATTTTGCTGGAGAAAGAACAAATTGCCAACACGATTGAAAATTTTCCGGAAGGCAAATACGTTTATGCCGAGCCGGACAGCCAGCCGCCGAAAGGCAAGCTCTGGCTCGACGGCGC
>CAYUVM010000911.1:0-1813 GCA_964447935.1 uncultured Cytophagia bacterium
GGTCAACGGCGATTCCGCCGGTTCAATCGCATGTGTGGTGGCGTGACTCAATTTTTCTCCTCCTTCAGATTGAGATTTACTGAATTGCGTCGAGGTTGATGACATCGAATCATTGCGAGTCTCGCGTTTTCAGCGGGTGAAGCACTCGGCTGCCCGTTTCGCATCGTTTGCTTCGCCAAGAAACGCTCGCAGTGACTAACTTAATTTTCGCTTGCTAAGGTCTCTTCAGAACGGCTGCTTGGCCGATTTACTTTCTTTTGCGCGCGCCAATAGGTGTAAGCGATGCCGCCGGCAATTGCGCCAAAGACGGTAAACGGCATCGCCATCATGAACAGCACACTCGGATTAAACGCGCGAGCCAACTGGCTGGAACCAATAGCGTTGCAGCCGGGGCACGCGAACAGGGTCGTGGCATTGAACAGAAAGATCGCGAACAAACAGGCGATTATTAATTTTAATTTGCGCATAGGATTTTAAACAAGCTTTTTCCAGACGGGCCGCCTGGGCTACAAATACACCAGCCAGTACAACATTGGCCACAAACCGACAACAAGAAACCAGTACATACCTGCGAGCTTGATGCCGTTGTGTTTTTTGGCATTGAATTGATTTTGTTGCAACTTCATCAACACGATCAACATCCAAATCACAGCGCTGAAGACGTGCAGGGCATGACAGCCAATGAGTGTATAAAAAATCGCGCCATACACACTCGATTGCATCGTGAGGCCATAGCGAATGAGCTTCGCCCATTCATAACCTTGTACCAGCAAGAAGATCGTGCCGAGCAACGCAGTCAAATTTAAAAAATTCGTGATGCGCTTGCGATGCCAATCGTCAAGATGCCGCCAGGTTTGCAGCATTGTAATGCCGCTGATTAACAAAATCAGCGTATTCACTCCGGTTACCGCCATGGGCAGGCGCGGCTGCCCGAGCGGCGGCCAATCTGTGGCGCCGAAGCGAAAAACCACAAACGCGCCGATGAGACCGGCAAAAAACATTACATCCGCGCCGAGAAACAACAGCATCGCGAGAAAAATATTGCCGACCGGCGAACGCGAACCTTCGCCCCGACCATTGCCGCCGGGACCGAACGGTGGCTCTGCAAAGAACGGCGGCGGCCCTTGGCCAAAGTTTTTTTTAATCGCGACATCATCGTCGCGCTTTTTAATTTCTGCGTCGAAGAAAGTTTCTGCTGCCAATGCGCACCTGTCACCGTCCGGGCCCTCAAGGCGCCGGGGCGGCAATTCAAAACTAATTCTTAACCAATACCGTCACCACTGAAATGATCAGCAGCATCGTAACAACGCCAAGCAAGATCATCAACGTGCGGCGGTTTTCTAATCGAAGTTTTGCTTCTTCCATCTGTGGCTCGCTTCAAATTACACTTACTCAAACTCTTTCTCCTATTCGCCTTTAAAATGTCCAAAGACGAATAAAATGAAGAGTACGAGTCGTTAATGCTGCCCGTTGCCGTGCGTCGTTGCCGTCGCGAGTTTTTTCGTCTGCGGCAGCCAATCTTCTTCCACTTCCGGCGCGCTGTATTCGTATGGGCCGCGATAAACCGTCGGCAATGCCGCAAAGTTGCCATGCGGAATCGGGTAGATCGCCGTCCACTCCAGCGTGTTCGCGTTCCACGGATTGTCTTCAGCTTTCTTGCCGCGCTTGATGCTGTAAATCATATTAAAAAGAAAGAGCAACTGCGTGAAGCCGAGCACGAACGCGCTGATCGAAATAAATTCATTGATGCCTTGAAAGTCTTTCAGAAACTCATATTGCATCGGGTTGTAAATGCGCCGCATGTGGCCGCCGA
>CAYUVM010000912.1:0-1811 GCA_964447935.1 uncultured Cytophagia bacterium
GGGTGTTTCCGGCGCTGGCAATCAGAACCCCCTGCGCCCACGTGTTGCCGTTGAATTTCCACAAATACCAATTCAGATCAGTTTTAGATTGTGCCGCCGTCCACCAGAAGCCGCCGTGATAAAACATCTTGCTTTGATTGTTGCGATCAAAACTTTTTTTGGTGTTGGCAATCGCCGCGCCGATATTATGGCTCACTTTAATCGTGTAGGGCTGTGAAGCCACAAAAGTCGTCTCGACACTGGTCGCCACCACTGCATTATAAATTTTTGCGATATTGGGATTGCGAATTCTTCCACGCGGAATGGCGAGCGTGAGGCCGGCATTATTCTTCAGATCCAAGTCGGCGGGAATCGTCACTGTCACCCGCCGCAGCAGAGAATCGGCGGTGGCCGTTGCAACTTTGCCGTTGAGTTTCACGCCCGGAATCGCGCCCTGCCGAACTTTCGTAGGCGCGCCGAATTTGATCTTGATCGTGCTCGTGCCGGGCAACGGCCGGCCATGCACGCCGAGGTTGAAGGCGAACGAATATTCCGCGAGACTATCGGGATTCGTCGGAAAAACTTTTACCGCTGCCGACGTGACTTTCGTCGTGGTTGGCGTGAGGCTGAACGGCGGCGAGTCGACTTGCTTCGGCTGTGCGCTCGTCCACGCCGTCAAACGATAGGTTGAACCGATGGTGGTGGAATTGATCAAACCCGCGCCGGAAGTGGAATCAAATACCACCGAAAAATTGTGGTCGTTGGGTAACTTCACCGGTGTTGTCACTGTCACCTGTCGCGTCAAACTATTTGCGAGCACGGCTTTGGCCGGTACCCCATCCACTTTTACGGCCTGTGGCGGCATGTTGCTGGGCACCAAAGTATTCGTTGGAAAAATAAAATTCAACACGCCGGTGTCGGCTTCGAGCGCGCCGAGGCTCGAAAGCTTCAACGGAATTGTGTACGTCGCATTGGCATTGATTTGATTGGAGACCACTTTGACGTTGCCGACAAACAACGGCGCGGTGCCGCCGAGCGCAAGATGGCGATAATAAATATCGTTCGCCGTTTTGTTATCGGCGCAAATCATCAAGCCCGAAGCCGTATTCACATTCGCCGCCGGTGCGCTCAAATCGTCGAATTGGCCATTGGCAACATTGAACAAAGTTTTTACCGTGGCGGAATCCAAAGTTGCTTCCTCGCCCAGGCTGCACGATTTATACTCTCCCACCGACGTTTGCATGTTGACGCCCATGAGATAAAGAACTTTGTTCGTCGCATCAATCGCCAGCGCCGGTGTTTTCCAATTCCGCGCTCCCGAATTGATCTTAAATTTTTTCCAGACCCCGAGACTGCTGCGTTTATACAGCGTGTTGCGCGGCATGCTGCCGGTGGCGCCCGCATTTTGGGTCACCAAATAAATGTTTTGATCCGCATCCGTCGTCATCGAAATGCGATTAAGCCCGCGTTCCGTCGCGAACGGCGCCAGCGCCGCTGATTCGTCTTTCCACAAACTATCCGCGGCCGCAAGTTGGTGCACGAGAAAACCAAAACGGCTTTGGGCGGCATCATTCTCGCCATAACCCACGCCGATATAATTTTTACCGCCGGCCGTAATCGCCACGGCATCAGTAATACCGCTCGCATGATTCAAACCACTTTTGATCGTCACGATCTTTGACCACTTCGTGCCGCCATCGCTCGCCAACGAACGCTTGGCCTGCAAAGCACCGCCGTGAATGCGAAAAATCCACAAATCGCCATTCTTCGCTTGCGCGAGGCTCATCGGATTAACGGCGTCGCTGGCAACAAAATCATTTATGTCCACCGGA
>CAYUVM010000913.1:0-1796 GCA_964447935.1 uncultured Cytophagia bacterium
CGTCAGTAGAGCCTTTATACTCTCACCCTTCGCCCAACGAAAGTTTGAATTCAGCATGACCCCCGCCGGGTCACCATTGCACTCGCCCTTCGAGCGCGCGCGTCAGGGTGATTTCATCCGCGTATTCCAAGTCGCCGCCGACCGGAATACCGCGCGCAATGCGGGTTAGCCGCGGGCCCAGCGGCCGCAGCAAATTCGCCAGATAAATCGCGGTGGCCTCGCCTTCGGCCGTCGGATTGGTGGCAAGAATCACTTCCGCGATGCCGCATTGTAAACGCGCCACCAATTCCCGCACTTTTAAATTATCCGGGCCGATGCCGTCCAACGGTGATAGCGCGCCGCCGAGCACATGATACAGGCCGCGATATTCGCCGGTTTTTTCGAGTGCCATCACGTCGCTCGCCTCTTCGACGACACAGAGGAGACGGCGCTCCCGTTGCGGATTGGCGCAGATCGGACACGGATCGCTTTCCGTGATGTTGTAACACTGCGAACAACTGCGCACTTTTTCTTTCAGCGCGATCAGCGCGGCGGCCAGGGCATCAACTTCGGCGCGCGGCACTTTAAGCAGAAAGAACACCAGCCGCTGCGCCGATTTACGGCCGAGGCCCGGCAGTTTGGTGAGCGCGGCAATGGCGACTTCAACGGCGTTGGAGGAATAAAGCATCGCGGCTCACTTTAAAATAATACGAATTACTCGAGGCCGGGGATTTTCAAATTGCCGGGTAAATTTGACAGCACGCCGCCCGCGGCTTTGTTCATTTCCGCGCTCGCTAACTCCTGGGCTTTGCCTAGCGCCTGATTTACCGCCGCGACAAGCAAATCTTCCAGCAACTCCAGATCGTGCGGATCGACAACCGACTTGTCAATACGGATTTGCAAAATTTCCTGCTTGCCGTTTGCCACGGCCGTCACCATGCCGCCGCCCGCGGCGCCTTCGGCGCGCACTTTTATCAAACCTTCTTGCGCTTGCTGGAATTTTTCCTGCAACTGTTGCGCTTGCTTCAACATCTCCGAAAAGCCAAGTCGGGCCATTACTGTTCTCCAAAAAAACATTAAGAATTTTAAATTGAAAAATTTCAATTTAAAATTTAAACTATACTCGTTTCGGGTTATTTTTATAGTGTCATTGCGAGCGTTTCTCAGCGAAGCAATCTTTTTAAAAATAAGCAGATCGCTTCAGCAAAAAGCGCCTCGCGATGACTGTAATTTTAATCCTTAACAAGTATAAAATTCTCTATCGCAAAAATTAAAGCAACTCGCCATCTAACGCTTCAACCAATTTTTTGACGGCCGGATAAACTTGATACAAATCATTCAACGTCGTTGGCAACGGTGGCTGCGGTTTCGGCGCCACGACCGTCGGGGCCGGTTTGGCCGCGCCATTCACGGGAGCCGGTGCTGGTACAGCGTTTGGCGGCTCGCTCACTTTGACCGCCGTAGCGCCGTTTGCCATCACCACATTGCTTTTCAACACTTCATCCGGCTCAGCCGTGGCTTCCATCGCATTCACGGGCGCCGTGAAGCTGGCGCTGGGCATTCGCAAAATGCGGCCGCGTATTTCTTGCAGCGCCGGGCTTTCATCTTTCCGGCAAACGAGGCGCAAGCGATAACCCGTCTCAGCCGTGATAATTTCCTGAATGAACGTTTTCTGATTGTTGACCGAATTAATCTGAAAGCCGCTGCCTTGATCGAAACAAATCTCGAGCGTCGCGTCGGTCAAGCTCGCCGGCACGCCCAATACCAAAAATGCGCCGAGCGAAATGCGCAGTGCGGTGACTTGCTCGAGGATGCGC
>CAYUVM010000914.1:0-1796 GCA_964447935.1 uncultured Cytophagia bacterium
ATACTGATTTGAGCTTGCAAGCCGGCGTAACTTATTATTACCGGCTCGTGATTTTTGATTTAGCCGGTTTGACCAGCGCTTCAAGCAATGAAGTTGGCGCGCGCACGACGGCGAATTTGCCGCCGAGCGCCGTGATTATGAACACCCCATTGCTGGTTGGCGACGGCTCCAGCCAGGTGCAATTGACGTGGTCGCGCAGCACGGACAACGATTTCGCGAGTTACCGGATTTATCGTTCCAACACTGCCGTGGTTGATTCGCTCAGCATTCTGGTCACTGCGCTAACGAATCAAAACACGCTGGAGTATATTGACAAAAACTTAAGAGCGGCGACAAAGTATTTTTATCGCGTTTATGTTTATGATCAAGCAGGTAACGCCACTGGCAGCAATAGCAGCAGCGTGACGACGGCGCCGAATTTACCTCCGACGCCGGTAACGCTGGCTTTGCCCGCGGCGCCGGATACCGCGGCCTTGAGTCTGTCGTGGTCACAGAATAGCGATGCCGATTTCGCGTCGTATCGGGTTTTTCGCGCCAAAGCGGGCGATCCGCCGATTGATCCAGCACGTCAACAGCCCATCGCGATTATTAATAGTAACCCGGCGACTACGAATTATATTGATCGCGGTCTCGGGCGCAACAAAGTTTATACGTATCAGATTTACGTGTACGATAACGGCGGCCTTTATTCACCCAGCAACTTGGTGCAGGGCACGACGCGATAGTTTTTTTCATGGAGTGAAAGCATGCGTTTCAACGTGGTGGTTTTAGTGCTCAGCTTTCTAGGAATGCTGGGAAGTTTTAATAAGGCGTCGGCGCAGGAATATATTCTTGAACCTGGCGACGTGGTGGCGATTTCATTTTGGCAAGTGCCCGATTTGAACGTGCCGACGGCGCGTATTGATACTGAAGGAAAAATAAATATTCCGCTCGCGGGAAGAGTCAATGCGGCCGGTTTAACGGTTTCGCAGCTTAGTGGAAAAGTGGTGGAAAGGATCTCAATTTATAATAAGTCGATTACGCAAGCCGCAGTGACCGTTACCGAATATGGCAGCAAAAGAATTTTTATTACGGGCGCAGTGGGCACGCCGGGGAAATATAGTTTTGAGAAAATGCCGACCATTTGGGAAGCCATTCTCGAAGCCGGCGGGCCTTTGCCGACAGCGTTGTTGAGCAATGTGCAATTGATTCGCGGCGGCAAAGAGAGTGGCAAGATTATTTCTGTAGATTTGTCGGCCGCATTTGAGCGCAATGATATGCGCGGTTTGCCAGTGCTGTTGGCGGGTGATAATGTTTATGTGCTCTCCAGCCAAGCTGCCGGCGCCGGCTCGACGAGCGGAACTTTTGGCGATGCCCCGGTCGCCAGTGGCCTGAGTGGCATGTTTGCAAACTCGAAGTCGGTTTACGTGTTCGGCCATGTGGTGGCACCCGGGATTTATCAAATTGACAAAGACATTGATGTTTTGCAGATGATTGTGCGCGCCGGCGGACCTGCCTATCCGAATCGTTTTAATACCAACGGGCCGATTACCGAGCCGGATTTAGCGCATGTGAAAATTATTTCACGCGGTCTTGATGCGCCAGTGGTTTATTCGGTGAATGTGGAAAAATACACCAACACCGCCGCGCCGGTGCCGTTGCTGCTCAAACCGGGCGATACGGTTTACATTCCCGGCAAGCAAAGCTTCCGGCGGTTTATTTTGATTTCTTCTGCCACCGAAGTCATCCAGGCTTCCGTCGCGGTGGTCACTTCATACTTGTTATTGAATCAATTGTTTGGTCAAGGAAAATAAGCA
>CAYUVM010000915.1:0-1791 GCA_964447935.1 uncultured Cytophagia bacterium
CATCGTGGTCTGGTTGGCGGCGCCGATCTTTTGCAGATGCAAATCCGGATCGAAGCCGGCGGAAATAGCACGGGCAAACAGTTTTAAAAACTCGCCGCGCGGTAATTTCCCAAGAATAAAATCGCATACCTTTTCGGCTTCTGCCATATCGCGAATCACCAAATAGTGCCCACCCAATTTCGTCGCTTGGCTGGAGGTGGCACGCGTCTCCTCGTGATAATATTTGCCGTGAATCACCGACGTAAAGCCATCACGCGCATATTGCTCAACTCTTTTCCACACATTCAACACCGAGCCACAAGTGGTGTCAACGAGAATACAACCGATGGCGCGGAGGCGTTGGAATTCATGCATGGTCACGCCAAACGCCGGGAGGATCACCACGTCTTCCGGGGTGAGGCTTTCCACGCCGGCTGTTTTTTGGTATTGCCCGCTGAGGAATCCGATATCCATCGCCAACATGCGATGATTGACATGCGGATTGTGAATGATTTCACCGGTTAAAAAAATACGCCGGGTGGGAAATTTGGCGCGCGCCTGATACGCATATTCTACGGCGCGGTCAACGCCGTAGCAAAAACCAAATTCCTGCGCGAGATGAATTTCCATATCGTCGAGATGCAACCTAAAGTCATGCGCCCGCAAATAATCGACGATAGTGCTGTGATAATCCTGCTCCAGAAGCCCCTGAGCAATTTTTTTTAGCCCCAGCCCTTTTTGATAATACTGCTCGGCTGATGGTGTTTGCTCCACAAGCGCTATTGTAGTCACATTAATCGTCCTTCGCTAAAGGCTCTGTAGCCCTACACGATAAATTATTTATAACAAAAAAGGCGTAACATCATCCATCCTTTTTTTCAGAAGGATAAATGGTGATGACACGCCTTCGACTTACAAGCCTAAATTCTGTACGCCAAGCCTGCACGCTCAAGCAGCGGGCAAAGGAGTATTGGTTATTACAATACAAAAAAGCATGCATTTAGTCAAGAGTAATTTAGCCAAGAACAATTTTAAATTACTTGCGTCTCGCCAGGTGGGGCTTAATGTATTGCTCCGTTGTGTGTATTTAGAATGTTTTTGAACAAAGCCCGATGCGATGACGGCTTTCTTAATTATTCTTTTAGCTCCAGCAACCAGATCGCGCGGCTATTGCGTTCATCGTACACCAGGCGTTTGCCGTCCGGTGACCACGAGCAATTCATCTCCAGACGGCCAGCCGAGTTGGTGAGATTGGTTTTGCCGGAACCATCGGCGCGCATGACATAAATATCTGCGCCGAGCATTTTATGGCCGTCGTCAGAAGAAATCATAAACGCAATCTTACTGCCGTCCGGTGACCATTGCGGCCGTTCGCCGCGGCCGAGATCGAGCAGGCCGCTGCCATCGGGCTTGCAAACATAAAGGTGGCCGTTGATCATCTCAAAAACAATTTTGCTGCCATCGGTAGAGAGTGCGGCATTAACCGCCTCTCCGGCAACGGGTTGTATTTTGTTTTGGGCCGCCGTACCAGTGTCGATGATCAGTAATCCCTGCTCGTTCGCAAAAACCAATGGACGTTTGGAATTTGCAGACGTGTTGGTTGCGGCGGTTGCCTCAACCGCTGAAAACAGTTCTAACCCGCGGTTGGCAAAGAGCGCGATTTTTTGGTTGCTGTCTGTCCATTGCGGCAGTCCTGGCATCAACGTGCGGAAATCGGAGAGCAGGCGTTCCCGCTTTGTTGCCGCTTCATAAGCTTTGACCGCATTGTAGCGGCGCTGATTCTCATATTTCGCCGCGCGGCCCGCCAGCATT
>CAYUVM010000916.1:0-1787 GCA_964447935.1 uncultured Cytophagia bacterium
GGCCAGTATTTTTCGTTGTTCGTGGACGGATTGGCGAAGAATAAAATGGCGAGCAACAGGGCAAGCGTCATGGTGGCGTTCCTTCGGTTAAAGGTTAAACATCATGGCATTCGATTTTGGGGTCAAGCCGTTTTTGAAAGGTATAAAAATTTTGCTGAAAGTCTATAGTTTTTTATGCGCGAGAAAAATAATTTTTAAGCTAATTGCAGCGACTGCAATAAACGCTGCGCATCCGCCTGCGCAGCGTGTCCTACCCAGCTTGCCAACCGTTGCGATAAATTTACAACTTGTCCCGCAGGGACATTTTGAAAGTAGGCCACCAATTTATTGGTGGAAAAAAAGCATACAAACATAACGAGTCCCGCCAGGGACGAGTGAAAACTTGCACAACGACATCGCTCAAGTTACTCTCACTCGTCCCTGGCGGGACTTGGGATTATCGATTCTGTTCCCAGTTCCCCGCGATGAATCGCGGGGCTATTATCATGTTGTCTCTTTCGGGCAGATGAACAAGCGGCCCAGCTCATTCATTTGTTTGCTGCCGTGTTCATACGATTTCAAATTAATGAAACGCATTCCATAACTTAACCGAAATAACAACCGCAGCCGCGCCAATGCTTCGTCCGCCTGTTTGAGCAAAGGCAACTTGTCCTTGCGCATATTGGCGACAGTGGTAAATTCGATAAAACTTAAAATGCCATTCTCCAATTTTGCCGCCAGACTGAAGCGAAAGCTTTTCGGAAATTTTCCCGTGTGTTGCAAAAGCCATTTGGAAAAATCATAACCGCGTTTGATGACTAAAAAATCTTGCGAGGCCATAACATTTCCTAAAATTTAAAAAAATTTCGTCCCGCTTCGCGGGATTTCAGAGTTTCAGATGGTCAGAGTAACAGAGTTCCAAAAACTTATGACTGGCCGCAGACAACGCGAAAACCGACAACGTAGTACCTGCTATCGGGAACGTAGTCGTTCCGCACGGCGCACCGGAGATACTGAGGCTGAAAATGCCACGAACCGCCACGAAGAGCGCGCCAGTCTTTATCTTCATCATAAAAATTCTCCATCCACTCCCAAACATTGCCCGCCATGTCCATCAAACTCTCGGGCGTTGAGCCTTTTGGATACGCGCCCACCGGCGTCGTGTATCCAACTTTTTGATCGTAGTTCGCGCGCGTTTCATCCGGTTCTTCATTGCCCCACGGATATTCTCTTTTCCCGCCGCTCGCCGCCCATTCCCATTCTTCATCTCGCGGCAGTCGAAAAATATACGATTCATTTTTGTTTTTGGCTACGCCCGTCTGGGATTTATCGATATTTTGGTGTAACAACGTCAACCACTGGCAATAAGCCATAGCGCCGTACCACGATACACGACTCACCGGCTGGTCATCACCGCTGAAACGTTTATCATCCTCACGCTTGAACTTCTCAAGCCATTGTTTCGGATCGTTGCCGAGAAATTGGCGTATTTCTGCGTTTGCCAAAAGTTGCTCATGAAAAAACTCCAGGGGCAAAGCGTGCAACGCCTCTTTATTTTCACCGGTAAGATAATTCAGAAAACGATTGTAGAGCTTGTTGGTCACCGGATAT
Source organism: uncultured Cytophagia bacterium (assembly GCA_964447935.1). Taxonomy (GTDB): domain Bacteria; phylum Zhuqueibacterota; class Zhuqueibacteria; order Zhuqueibacterales; family Zhuqueibacteraceae; genus Zhuqueibacter. The sequence goes on from CAYUVM010000916.1 coordinate 1,591, forward strand.
TTCGCAAAATACAACGGATAATCCGGCGCCGGTTTCTTGGTGCTGCCAAAAATAATTTTCTCTTTCGCGCCGGGGATGAGAATGTATTCGGCGTTTTGTTCCACCGGGTTGAACAGCCGCGCCGGCATTTGTTGCACCTTGGCTTTGATCGTCACTTTCAATGTTTCCAGCTTCTCCTCCACCGGCATTTCGCCCCA
>CAYUVM010000917.1:0-1785 GCA_964447935.1 uncultured Cytophagia bacterium
ACAGACGAGGCCGTTGATGCCATGGGCAGCAACAGTCGGAAATGCGCGCCTTTTGCATTCGGCACCCATTCAACGCGGCCGCGGTTTTGCTCGGCGAGGCGTTGCACGAGTGCCAGGCCGAGACCGCTGCCCTGGGCTTTGGTGGTGAAGAACGGTTCGAAAATTTTCTTGGCCAGCTCCGGCGGAATGCCGGGGCCGGTGTCATAAATTGAAAGCACCACCCATTGGCTTTGTTCCTCGGCCACGAGGCGAATTTCACCTTGGCCGCTCATCGCTTCGATCGCGTTACGCAACAAGTTTAGCAACATACGGCGGGCTTGACTGTAATCGGCTTCAACCGTGACGTCGCGCGAAATTTCTATTTGCCATACTATTTCTTTCGCATTCTCCCCTAACGCATCGCGGACTTCGTCAACCAACGCAGCTAAGGTGATTTTTTGCGGTTGGCTCGACGCGGGTTTGGCATATTCCAAAAAATCCTGCACGATGGCATTGAGCTGGCGAACCTCGTGTTGAATTTTTTTAACCGGCGGCCGCAGTGCGGCCGGCACGTCTTTTTCCAACAACCCGGCGAACAACTCAATGCCGCCAAGCGGATTGCGGATTTCATGGGCAACACCGGCCAACATCAGGCGCAAGTTTTGTTCGCGGTGCGCAATGGCCTGGCGCATTTCTTCCATGGTTTTGGCCAGAAACGTGACTTCTTCATTTCCGGAAATTTTAAGCAGCTCGGGTGCTTCGCCAGCACCGATGGAGATGGCGGCCTGCCGCAAGCTCTCGAGTGGCAGAGTGATTTGCCGTGCAAACAGAACGCCGGTCACTGCGGCGATGCATAAGCCCAAAATGCCAATCGTCCACAGCACTCGGCGCGTTTCGGCCACTGCCTGCAAGCTGGCGGCGCTGGCTTCAACGCCAACGATGGCGCGAATTGCGTTTTCTTCTTTCAATGGCGCGTACGCGGCTTTGAAGGGTTGCTGATTGGCGTCGGTAAATAATTTGGCGCTACCGGCTTCGCCGCTGGCGGCTTGCATAATCTCGGCGGCGTCGAAACGCAGCCGCACATATTCCTGCCCGATCTCGAGTTCATTGCGGCTATCAAAATAAATTTCATGCTGCAAATTAAAAACAACCAGCCGCGACAATGCAGCGCTGGTTAAAAAAGGCAAAAGCTCGCGGCGTAGTTCCGCCATGCGGCGGGATTCTTCATCACCGGGCAGCAAACTGGTCACCGGCCAGACCGCTGCGGTCTTTTCGGTTATTTGCGCCGCCACCCGCGCCACGGCAATGAGCCGCGCGCCCAGCTCTTTTTCCACGAGCCGCTGCATCTGCCATTGCAAATAGAATCCTGCCAACGCCAGGAGCACGCCGACCTGGGCAATAACAAAAAAGATAAGCTGCGTGCGAATGCGGCGAGGCCACATGCGACCACCTATTGGGCTGGTGGAACAGTAAATTTATGGAATGTTTGGTTTTTCATCACTCAGAAGCATTGGATTGTTGAATTTGAGGAGTATCGAAACTTGATCAATGTATCACCAATGCTCCAGCTATCCAGTCATCTATGAATTTAACGATCTAACAATTCAAACTCCATGAGTTTAGCGAAAAATCGGTCAAAATGTCAAGGCCATTTTATTATAAAATTTTACTTGACAAATTCGGTAGGTTTTTATATTTTCTAAAGGTCTAAAGTGTACTTAGCGCGATAGACCTGCAGAGCTGAGGTATATGGACGAAGTCTTGCAAAGGAAGTGACAGGGCATGGTCGAAATTCGGCTGTGCTTT
>CAYUVM010000918.1:0-1785 GCA_964447935.1 uncultured Cytophagia bacterium
AGAACTTGTCGTGATCGATTTCAACAAAGAAAATAAGAAGATTATTCTTTCCGAGAAATTAGCCAAAGAACCGCAGGGCGAAGGCGGAAAGAAGAAAAAAGGCAAAGGCAAGCCCGGTGAAGCCGGCGTTCCCGAAGTAAAATTAACGCCGGAAGAATTGGCGGCTGCAGATGAAGTTGCGTTGAACGAATCCAAACCGGCGATGGAAATGCCGGTGGCGATGCCCGCAACCGAAGCTGTGGTTGCCGAGCCGTAGGCATCGTGTTGTGAGCAAGCGACGGGTTAATCTGTATTCGATTAACCCGTCGAATTGCTCGCAAATGAATGGCGTTGCATTTGATGAATTTTTTAGACGGTTGCACTATGTTTCCTCAGAACGCAGCAACTGTTTTTGCAGTTTCCCGCCTAAAGTTTTTTATTTCCCGAAAAAAGTTTTTGACCAACGTTGTGGTGGATGGAGATGGAACGAATCAGCATGATTGCGGCAGCGATAAACGGCTTGCTGGCTTTTGCCGTTTGCGGCCAGATTTCTGAAGATGAGATTTTAGCGCTGCTGGAGCGCCAGGAATTGGCCACGGCACGAATGCGCATTGAGCAAGCATATCGCCAGTATCCCAATTCGGCGGTAGCCGCTTATTTTCATGCAATGCTGGAAGATGACGGAGAGACGGCAAACCAACTTTTTCAAGACGTCGCCACACGGTTTCGCGGCACGACTTACGCCGAGCGCGCCTTGTTTCGGTTGGGGCAATATCATTTCGCGGAGGGCACCTATAATCGCGCGCGGCAATATTTTTCCAGCTTGATGGAGCAATACCCGCGTTCGCGGCTGGCCTCGGAGGCAAGTTATTACGCCGCCAAATCACTGTTGATCATCGGAACGTTACCGCAAGCGCGGGAAGAATTATCGCGCTGTTTGGAAAAATACCCCGGCACCTGGATCGCCAAATTTGCCGCGGAAGATTTAGGGAAATTGCAAACGCCGGTGCATGAAAGCAAAGATAAAAAACCAACGGCGGCGCCGGCTTCACCCAAAGTGTCAGGTCTTTACACCGTGGAAGTCGGGTCTTTTGATAATCGCCAGAAAGCAATAAATCAGCAAACTACTTTTTCAAAAGCGGGATATCCCACCGCCATCAAAGAAGAACCGAAGGGCCGCAAAATCCTCTATAAAGTTTTGGTCGGTGATTTTGCAGATCGTGAGCGTGCGCGAAATTTTTCGGATGAGATCCAGCGGAAATTCAAAGTTAAATGTCACGTGTTGAAAAGGCCATCAACAGTCGCGGCTGAAAGGTGAGGAATACATAAAATTAAAAAACTGTGACAAGATAGTTTAATGTCGAAATGAAATTTCGATAAATCGCTTTGCCTCAGGTTTTAGTTTGTGGTTGATGATATCGAACCGCAGATTGATACTTGAAAAAACTTGCAACCCACATGAAGGTTTCTTCTGTGGGTTTTTATTTTAAGGGGAACAAAAGTATTCTTTTTGACTAACAAGGAGTTTATATTTTAAAAATAACGGTGAACATAAAAACATATAAAATAATTTAAACAGTTAACACCAAACTAAATCACAAAAACTGAAAAAAATACTTGACTTTAAATACGAAAAAGGGTATTATATGGATAAAAGTGGTGAAAAGTAGTGAATAGTGGGAGAATTTGGGATTTCATCACTACCTAGGTAACGCCTGTAAGGAAAAAGGCCGTGGTAGACATAGGCGAAGCGATTCCAAAATTTTATGGCCGCTATCATCTGACGTTGGATGAGAAAGGCCGTAC
>CAYUVM010000919.1:0-1783 GCA_964447935.1 uncultured Cytophagia bacterium
GAGTTATTATTGGAATCACGGTGAACTGCAGGAATATCAGAAACGTCTGTTGAGCCGCGAAGCGATTGCCGCCAACGGTATTTTCAATTATGAAGGTGTCACCCGCTTACTCGAAGAAGAAAAAGTTTCCGACGCCAAATCCGTTGGCAAGCATAGCTGGGCTTTGATGCAGTTCAGCCTATGGTATGAAATGTATATCAAACGCAATCCGGAATTTATGAGCGGCCAGTAATTAGTGTGCTTGATGACTGGTAAGCAGACGACAAGTATACTGAGACCGGCACAAGTAACCAGCAGCAAGGATCAAGTATCCAGCATGAACCTCGCTTATATCAGCGCCGATTTTGGCGTCCATATTTTCGGTTACAAAGGGGCTTCGATTCACGTGCGCGAAATGGTGACGGCCTGGTGTAATGCCGGCCATTCCGTTTGCATAGTGTCGCCGGCTATTGGCACGAAAGAAGGCGATAATCTTGGGATGGTCGAGCGCGCACATATAAAAATGGCTGAAAATGCCAAGAGCGGGGCCGGGCCGGGGTTGGCGCTTGCAGATTTTTCGGCAACGCCTTTTTCTTTGGAGCATCCGGAACGGTTGTCTTTTCTGCCACTGCAACCTCATGCGTTGCATCTCGCATTGTTTCGGGAGTTGGAGCGCGCCGATAAATTCACCGGCGTAAAAACGCGCGTGCGGCATGAGTTGAGAAACGTGCTTTATAATTTCGTGCTGTCAGAAGCATTGCAGGAGAAGCTGCGGGCGTGGCCGGTGGATTTGATTTACGAGCGTTACGCACTGTTCAGTTGTGCCGGCATTCGGCTGGCGCGGGAGCTTGGCGTGCCGCATATTCTGGAAGTGAATGCGCCGCTGACAGAGGAGCAGGAAAAGATGCGCGGGCTGGAGATGAAGAACCTCGCGCATGAAATGGAGCGCCGGATTTTTAGTGATACTGACGCCGTTGTGGTGGTTTCGCGGCAATTGCAAGATTTTGTGGTTTCGCGTGGGGTGGCGCGCGCCCAGGTTCATGTGCTGCCCAATGCCGTGAATCCGCAGCGTTTCGCCGTGGCCCCTAATTACACCACGATTCGCGCGCAACTGGGCGGCGCCGGCAAATGCATTATCGGGTTTGTCGGCAGCCTCAAACCGTGGCACGGCACCGAAACACTCATCGAAGCTTTTGGGAGGTTACACGCTGCGGCGTCAAACACGCATCTGCTGATCGTCGGCGACGGCCCGGGACGCGAAGCCTTGGAGCAATATGCGCGTAGCAACGGGTTCGCCGCCGCCGTCACGTTCACCGGCAATGTGCCGCACGACGCCATTCCTGATTATATTGCCGCGATGGACGTTACCGTGGCGCCTTACAAACCGTATGAGAATTTTTATTATTCGCCCATCAAAATTTTTGAATACATGATCATGGGCAAGCCCGTGGTGGCCGGCAGAATCGGGCAGGTTGAAGAAGTGATTGATCACGCGGAAACCGGCCTGCTGTTCGAACCGGGAAATATCGACGAACTCACCGCCGTCTTGTTGCAACTGGTGAACGAGGCCGCGCTCCGCCGGCGCCTCGGCGAGAACGCGCGCGTGTGGGTGCAAAAGGAGAGAACGTGGGAAAATAACGCAGGACAGGTAGCGGACATTGCGAAAAGCTTAATGGGAAGCGGCAAACGCAAATTTTAAAATGTCACGCGCCAATTGCGAATGCGGTTTTGCGCCCGACGGGAACAAATATGAAAATTAAAACCTGCTTGGTCACCGGCCAGTATCCGCCGCAAGTCGGCGGCG
>CAYUVM010000920.1:0-1779 GCA_964447935.1 uncultured Cytophagia bacterium
TTTCAAATATTCTTAAATCAAAAATTAATTATTTTTTATGAAAAATATTAATTTGTTTCACATGGGCCCCGCTCAAACCCGCCGGCTTCCACGTCCTGCCGCCATCGGTCGATTCATAAATTCCTTGCCCATTGGTGCCAACCAGTAAGTGGTTGGAGTTGGCCGGGCTAACAAAAAGCGAGTAAATGGCTTCGATCTCCGGCGCCGCCCAGAGTTGTTGCCAGCTCGCGCCCAAATCATCACTGCGCCAAACCCCGGTTTTGTAGCCGCCAGCGTAAATTGCTTTGCCCTCAGCCGTGCCATGAATTGCGTAAATCGCGGTTGCCGCCATTCCCTTTCCAGCCGACCACTTTTTCCCCTCATCAAACGTGACCCGCACGCCGTGATCTTCCGTGCCGGCCAAAAGAACTTCGGGACGAGTCGCGGGCTGGAAAACGGTTCGAATCCCCGGCGCGCCGGCGCGCATCGGCGACCAGTGTTCGCCGCCGTCGCGCGAACGATATAAATCATCATCAACCGCCGCATAAAGCCTGTGGCGATCACGCGCGTCAATAATGATCTCATCAGCGTACCAGCTTTTGCAGCCGCGCATTTTCTCTGACCAGCTTTTGCCATCGTCGCTGGATTTAAAAATTCCGTACGGCGTCGCGATATAAATAATCCGCGCTTCCACCGGATCAAGCGCGACGGAGAGCACCTCCAGCGTCTCCCAGCCGGTTAAAATTTTCCACGTTTTTCCGCCGTCCGCCGAGCGATGCAATCCGTTGCCGCCGGCGATGTAATAGCGTTCTGTTGCGCCATATCGTGCAAAGTAAAGCCCGAAAGCGAATAAATTGGTGTTAGAAAAATTTCTCCATTCCGCCTCATCTTTTCCACGCGCAAACACGCCCACATAACGATCCGCGCCAGTCACATTACTCTTGCTATTGTTGAACAAAACGGCAGCGTAAACTTTTTGGGAAACTTCCTGCGCCAAGCCGGCTGTCGCCCAAAGTCCCCAGAGTAAAATCATACCGCGAGTCGAGAGTTTAGTCATTCTTCACGTCTTTAATTGAAACTTTGTTGAAATCGAGTATTCGTGTTTGATTTTGGTAAACAATTTTCAAAACGCCACTGCCCACCTCGCTCTGTAAAAACGGCCCGTTGAACAACTTGTAGCTGTTAAAATCAACTGGCTTGCCATTGAGCAATCGTTGGCCACCGTAAGTAAATTGCAAGGATTCACCGGCTAAGGTCGTATATTGCACGGTAAGCGTTTCCTCAAAGTTTTCATGCTTCACCGGTGATTGACGAAAGCGGCTCTTAAATGCCTCGAAGGAGCCTTGTGTAGCTTCCGTGCCAACTTCCACCACTACGCCATTTTTGAGAGCACTACTGCGCCAACGCCAATTCACTTCTTCCTCGATCCATTCATAAGGTTGCAGCGGATAAAACGCAATATAAGTTTTTCCGGCTTTACAGAAAATCCATTTCGACGTCTCTGCAACACGTTCATCGAGATTTTTTGGAAAAAACCCATCAATATGATGATGTTGCGCGTTGGAATCAATATTGTACAAAACCAGCAGAACATTTTTATGCTGAAAGGTTTGTTCGTAGGGCGAACTGGAATTCCATTTATTGGGATCGGTGTAAACGAGATGATAGCGATTCACTTCATCGCTCAACACTTTTTGCTCTTCGGGAAAAAACATCGCCAACTCTTTGCCGGAATAAAACGGGTGCAGCGTAAAAAGCGTGTTGTCCGGTTGCTCGGAAGCAAACATAAGGTCCCACGTG
>CAYUVM010000921.1:0-1777 GCA_964447935.1 uncultured Cytophagia bacterium
GAAACGGTTTTTAATGCGTGGATGTTTTTCCTGTCGCTCAATTTCCTGGTGTTTCTTATCTCCATTTACGCCTCGTGGTATGCACATGAGCGCGATTTTAAGCTGTTCAAATTCAAACGCGATTATATGGCGGCACTGGGGCAGATCAACACGCTCGGCAGCAAGCGTAACGCGCTGAAATCGTCCTGCCACAACCAGATTTTCCGCATTCGCGACGCCGCGCATGAGTGCATCAGTATTTATCGCCAGCACAATTTGCGCAAACGTTCCGATGACCGCCGGCCGCAGGCGTTTGAAACGTTGCCGGATATTTTGATTCCGGAATTTGAAGAAGAAGGCTTTGCCACCAACGGCAAGCCGCGCTCCGCGTATTTATTGACTGATTAACTCGACCTCGGCATTTTAACTTTAAGCGCGGGAACTACGCAAGTAGGCGAAAAAAATCCCGGGGGTAAATTGTGGGTGCGGGAAAGCGGTGTAATTTGACGCCGTAAAATTAGGAATTTGCTCCAAACGTCAGGGAGTTTGCAAACGAATTAATTGCAAGAAGACTGCTGCTATGAAACCGTTTCTTCCGCTATTGATTAAATTTAATGCAAAAGAAAAATCGCGTCTGTTGGCGGCGCTGCTCCTATTCGGCTTGTTGTCAGGATGCGGCGGCAAGGTGGATACCGCGGAACGCCGGGTGGTGATGGTTTTTGTCGATATCTCGCTCAGTTCCTTGCCGGAGCGGGAAAATTACAAACACTATTTGGAAAAAATAATTTCTTCACTGCAACCGGGCGACGTAATTGCCGGCGGCAAGATCATTGATTTGACCATCGCCGGCTTTACGCCGATATTCAATGTGCAGTTGCCGGCCTTTGATTTTTGGAATGACAATCGCACGCAACACCACAAGCTGGTGCAAAAGCTCACGGCCCAAATGTTTGCCAGTATCGACAGTGTGTTGCAAAGCCGCGGCAAGATTGATAAAAGCGAAATCATCAATTCGTTTATCATTTGCGAGCAATTCATGCGCAACAAGAGCGGCAAAAAAACATTGGTGATTCTTTCCGACATGATGGAATGCTCAGTTGAGTATAATTTCGCGCAAGAGGACGTCAATGCGGCTTATATTGAAGAAGCGATGCGCGCTTTACGCAGCAAAGGGCGCATTCCCAACTTGCGCAACATCGACGTGTGGATAGTCGGCGCGTATGCTTCGCAAACGGAGAAATTTTTCAACGTGCAGAATTTCTGGGAACGCTACATTAAAGAAACCGGCGCCACTAGCCGGGCTTATTCACATACCTTGCTGGATTTTGATTAAGTTTTTCGGTTTCCATATTTAAAAACAAAACCCCGGCCTCTTCGCTTGAAGAGAATCGGGGTTTTATTTTTTAAGCCCGGCCGAACTCGCGCCGCCGTTTGCCCACGTAAATCCTGTCACTGGCCGTGTTCATAAACCGGCTCACACCAGTGGTGGTATTTTTCTTCCCGCCCGCGCACGACATTAAAAAAGATCTCACGGAGTTTTTGGGTAACCGGCCCCATTTGGCCGTTGCCGACAGCACGATAATCTACGCGATTAACCGCGGTAATTTGCGCGCCGGTGCCGGTAAAAAATATTTCCTGCGCCAGATAAACTTCGCTGCGATCAATCGAGCGCTCAACGACTTGGAGTCCGAGCTTCTCCCGTAGCAGCGTCATCACCGTCTGGCGCGTAATGCCTTCCAAAATGTTGTCGGTGATCGGCGGCGTCTGCGACATTGCATACGGGAGGAGGAACATGGTC
>CAYUVM010000922.1:0-1775 GCA_964447935.1 uncultured Cytophagia bacterium
TGCCGGAGGCCGAGCAATTCACCGCGGCGATTGGCGAGCGCATCGGCGCTCCGTATGCGATTCGGCCAATTACCTTCGCACCCGGTGAGAACATGATGGCGCGGTTTTCTGCGGATGGCCGCTTCATCGTATTTCAATCCAACCGCGACGGCAATTGGGAAATTTATCGCGCGCTACCGGACGGCTCGCAACCCTTCCGATTGACCGACAACCCTGCGGTTGATGAGACGCCAAGCTTTTCGCCGGATGGACACACGGTGGCTTTTGTGCGGACGCAAAGCAAAAATGCCCGGGACATTTATCTGCTGGATATTCCGGCGCTCGAAACGGAGATTTGCATTTCGCGGCATGTTGCCGATGATTGGAATCCGGTTTTCTCGCCTAAAGGCGATTATCTCGCGTTCGTTTCGGACCGCGAGCAGGCGGCCACCGGCGCACCGGAACGCCAGAGCGATATTTTTCTTTTCTCGCTGGCGGATTCGAGCGTCAGAAAATTTTCGCAGGGGTTTGGCAATAAATCTGCGCCGTGTTTTACGCCGGATGGCGCTGGGCTGGTTTATGTGAACAATGTGAATGGCGCTTTTGATATTTTTGAACAAACGCTCGGCGATAGTCGAACCACAAATCTTATTTCCAAAAATGGCTCAAAAGGCGGCCCGCAGATTTCTCCAGACGGCAAATCCATTGTGTATTTTGAAAAACGTGATCAAAATCTCGATCTCTTTCTCTTCACTCGCGCGAGCAACCGCGCGCAACGTCTGACGGTTGCCTCTGCCGTCGAGGCGTTTCCGATGTTCTCGCCGGATGGCAATGAGATCTTCTTCACCTCCAACCGTGATGGCGGCTATCAAATTTACGCGCTGGATTTGCGGGCGCCAATCTCGCGCGCCGAGCTGATCGGCACGTTGACGGACTTGCTTGAGAAGCAAAAACTTTCATCCCAATAAACTTCGCATGAACTGCAAGGCAAAATGCTGCTCAATGATTCGCATTTTGCCTTTATTTTTACTCGCCCCTCGGCGTCAGCAAATCGCCAATTAGCAGATGCTGAACGACCATCCTTTTGCAGAATTTGTCAAACTGACAAAAATCATCTTTCCCTAAAAGTGTTTGACTAATAAGTCCGTTTTGTCTATTTTAAAATGAGCCTTTGGTAAAATCAGACAACCTCACACAATCAATCTTCTGGTGATAAGCTCTCATGATGCAGCAACAGACGGCATATTGCAACTCTCCATTTTTCTATCGCCGCCGCCCGGCGCATGAAGTGAAAGTCGGCGACGTCGGCGTTGGCGGCAACAATCCGATTCGCGTCCAATCGATGACGATTGCGGACACGATGGACACGCTCGCCACCGTCAAAGAAACCATCGAACTGTTTGCGGCCGGTTGCGAAATTGTCCGTATCACCGCGCCGTCGTTGAACGAAGCCGAAAACTTAAAAAATATCAAGGCGGAATTGAACCGGCAAAATATTCGCGTGCCACTGGTCGCGGACATTCATTACACGCCGAATGCCGCGCTCATTGCCGCCGATTTTGTCGAGAAGGTTCGCATCAATCCCGGTAATTATGCCGACAAAAAGAAATTTGCGGTTTGGGAATATACCGACGCCGAATATCAAGGCGAGTTGGAGCGCGTGGCAGAGCGGTTTTCGCCGCTGGTGAAAAAATGCAAAGCCAACGGCGTGGCCATGCGCATCGGCGTCAACCACGGTTCGTTGTCGGATCGCATCATGAACCGTTTCGGCGACACGCCCGCCGGCATGGTGGAAT
>CAYUVM010000923.1:0-1771 GCA_964447935.1 uncultured Cytophagia bacterium
CCATATGCACGACCATTTCTGCCGCACTGGCAAGGCTGATATGGCCGGTATTGATCACGAGGTCATAGCCGCACGGATCCTCGGAATTACAGCGAAAATGATACTGCAGAAAGTCGCGGCGCTCCTTGTCTTGCGTGGCAATTTGCAGTTCCGCATTCTTTGCACTTTCTTTTTTCCAGTCCATCAAACGTTGGCGGCGCAATTCGAACGGCGCCACCACCCGCACCCGCAAGCCGGTTTCCGCGGGTAAAATGAAATTCGCGCCGCGCCCGAGAATCACGGCGTTTCCATATTGCGCGATACTGACAAGCACTTGCGTGAGATGGTGCAAATAGTGCGTGTTGTCCAACAACTGTTTGGTGCACAGGTTGCGGAGGTAGGTCTCCATTGCATTTTGAATTTGCTCGTCGAAACGCGATACCAGCTCCTCGCGTACACGGGTTTTGCCGGCGATGGCTTCGATGATCTCGCGGTCGTAATGTTGCCAGCCTAATTTCTCCGCCACCCGCCGCGAAATTTCCGCACCGCCGCTGGCTAATTCGCGCGACAAGCTGATATATGGCCCGAGTTTTGGCACCGGTTGCTGCAATGAAGAAATGGGGTGCCGCTGCCACTCCTCGCGCCGCGCTTCCCACCATTTCATGTATTTGGCAATTTGTTTATCAAGCGGAATGTCCTGAAACATTTTACTCATGGCAACCTCCATGAAATTTACTTAGGCAAACCGCCGGTTGCCTGCAATATCCACCGCATACACTTGTGGCCAAAATCAACCGGCGGGCAGAACAACAGCGGACAGCCACCGGCAATCACGGCGATACGATGCTCGTGACAAAATTTTACCGCGGCCTCCGAAAGACTTCCCGCGCCAAATGAACGATGCATCCACACGCGCGATACGCCAATCTCCGCGCATTCGTGTACGATTTGTTCCGCAATTTCCGGCCGTGTCGCGATGACCACGCCCTCGACCGTCGGTGAAATCGTTTTCAAATTCGGATAGCAACGTTCGCCGGCAATCATCTCCGCATACGGGTTGATCGGAAAAACTTCATAGCCGGTTTCGCGCAGCTTGTGATAAATAAGATTGGCCGCGCGGCCTTGGGGATTTCGCGAAACGCCTGCAACGGCGAGGCGCTTTTGCGCCAGAAAATTTTGAATATCTGGAGTCATCATTTACACCGAACGGTTCTACCCGCCGCAGACAGAGGTCAGCGCTACACTTGCTCAAGCGCTTCGCGCAAATCTTCGATCAAATCGTGCCAATCTTCAAGGCCGACGGCAAGTCGAATGCCGCCGGGTTCCATGCCGAACCGGCGTTTTTCTTCATCGGGCAAAGCCGAATGCGTCATCGAATACGGGCTTTCGATCAGCGTTTTGATTTGTCCGAGGCTCACGGCGAGAGTGATCGAATAAGCGTGATCGGCGACATAGTCGATGAATTTCTCGCCGCGCTCGCCGGCATTGATGGTGGCCCCGTTTTTTAACACAAAATAAATCATCGCTCCCGGGGAAAATTTGCCTTCGTAATTGAGCATCTGCTTTTGGGCCACCTCAAATTGCGGGTGCGATTCCAAACCGGGATAAACCACGCGCGCCACTTTGGGATGTTCCCGTAAAAAGCGCGCGACGCGGTGCGCAGTTTTCTGCTGATTGACCATGCGCGTCGACAGCGTCGGCAGGCCGTACACGAGAATATTCCACGCATTTTTGGGTGAGAGCACGCCGCCGAAATCTTTGCGATACAGCAGCAGGGGGCTGTAGAAACTCT
>CAYUVM010000924.1:0-1769 GCA_964447935.1 uncultured Cytophagia bacterium
GCCACGTCGCAAGCCGCTTCGAGAATGGCGCGCGCTTGCATCTCGGTGATTTCCGGATAAACGACGCCGAGACGGCAACCGCGATGGCCCAACATCGGATTGAATTCGTGCAGCGCTTCGACTTTGGCTTTGACTTTCTCGGCAGACACGCCGATTTTATTCGCAAGATCAGCCTGTTCATGCGCCGTGTGCGGGAGAAATTCATGCAACGGCGGATCCAATGTGCGAATCGTCACGGGATAACCATTCATCGCTTCGAATATGCCGGCAAAATCCTGCCGTTGAATCGGCAGTAATTTGGCGAGCGCGCGTTCGCGGCCGTTTTTATCATCGGCGAGAATCATTTCACGAACGGCATCGATACGATCGCCGCCGAAGAACATGTGTTCGGTCCGGCAGAGGCCAATGCCCTCCGCGCCGAACGCAATCGCATTCGCGGCTTGATCAGGTTGATCGGCGTTGGTGCGCACATTCATTTTGCGAATGCTGTCCGCCCAACTCATGATCGTCGAATAAATCCGGTACGTCTCCGAATCTTCGGCATGCATGGTTTTGTCAAGCAACACTTGCAAGATTTCCGACGGTTTCGTTTTAATTTGGCCGGCGATCACTTCACCAGTGGTGCCGTCGATGGAAATCCAATCACCTTCACGCAGCGCTTGGCCTTTGGCTGTCATCGTGCGAGCGCGGTAATCAATTTCCAACGTGCTGCAACCGGCGACGCAAACTTTTCCCATCTGGCGGGCCACCAGCGCCGCGTGCGACGTCATGCCGCCGCGCGCGGTGAGAATGCCTTCTGCGGCGTCCATGCCTTTGATATCTTCCGGCGAGGTTTCGATACGAACAAGAATAACTTTCTGGCCATTCTTCTTCCAATCAACGGCATCGGGAGCATTGAATACGATGCGACCGCTGGCGGCGCCGGGGCCGGCGTTCAAGCCTTTGGCCAGCACATGTCCCGCATTGACCGCGGCTTCTTTTTCCTTTGCATCAAAAATCGGCCGCAGCAATTGATTGAGCGCGCCCGGATCGAGACGGCGCAGGCCGGCTTCCTTTTTAATGAGTTTTTCTTTTACCATGTCGTGCGCAATCTTGAATGCTGCAAAGCCGGTACGCTTGCCGTTGCGCGTTTGCAACATCCACAGTTTGCCGTTTTGCACGGTAAATTCGACGTCCTGCATGTCGCGATAATGGCGCTCGAGTTTCTGGCGAATGCCGAGCAGTTGTTTGTAAACCGCCGGCATGTCCTGCTCTAAACGCGAGATCGGTTCCGGCGTGCGCGTGCCGGCCACCACGTCTTCGCCCTGCGCATTGATGAGATATTCGCCGTAGAAAATATTTTCGCCGGTGGAAGGATCGCGCGTGAAGGCGACACCGGTGCCGCAATCCTCGCCCATGTTGCCGAACACCATCGACTGCACGTTGACCGCGGTGCCCCAGCTTTCGGGAATGTCGTAGAGTTTGCGGTACGCAATCGCGCGATCGTTCATCCACGAACTAAACACCGCGCCGACCGCGCCCCAGAGTTGCTCCATCGGATCATCGGGAAAATCATGGCCGGTGCGCGTTTTGATTGCCGATTTAAATTCCGCGACCAACTCTTTCAACGCTGCGGCGGAAAGCTCATTGTCAAAATGCACGCCCGCCGCGTGTTTCTTCGCTTCGAGAATTTCTTCAAATGGATCGATCTCATCTTTGTGCACCGGCTTGAGGCCGAGCACGACGTCGCCATACATTTGCACGAAGCGGCGATAACAATCATAAGCAAA
>CAYUVM010000925.1:0-1757 GCA_964447935.1 uncultured Cytophagia bacterium
AATTATCGTGAGGGTTACGCAGGGCTGCTTCGGAGTTCCGGGCCCGGTGTTTGATGGCCGCGCGGTCAGCACGAACCTGCCGTGGCTTACTGATGAGCGGCATATCACGCGCACGCTCGGCATCTCCTCTGTGCGCTTGGTCAATGATCTCGTTGCGACCACGTCATCGTTACCATTTTTGAGTCCCGCTGATCTGTTGACCTTGCATCCAGGCTTGCCGACCGGCAAAGAAACCACGTTTGGGGTGGTGGCGCCCGGCACGGGCACGGGCGTTGGGATTTTGTATAAGAACGGCGAGCAATTTCTGCCGCTGCCTTCCGAAGGCGGGCATGCGGATTTTGCGCCGAACACGCCGTTAGAAATCGAGTTGCTCAAATACCTGCACCAGAAATTCGGCCGGGTCAGTTACGAGCGCCTCTTGTGCGGTCCCGGTTTGGTTAATATTTACAATTTCCTCAAAGATACCGGCGCTGCACCCGAGCCGCCGGAGCTGGCGAAAAAAATGCGCGAGGAAAATCCCGCCGCGGTGATTTCGACAATCGGACAAAGCGGTGAGTTTGAAATTTGCGTGCAAGCGCTGGATATCTTCGTCTCCGTTCTCGGCGCCAAAGCCGGCAGTTTAACACTCACGATGTTGACCACCGGCGGCATTTATCTCGGCGGCGGCATTCCGCCGAAAATTACCCAGAAGCTGCTCGATGGCACGATCATCAAAGCTTTTTTAAATAAAGGCCGATTATCCGATTTCGTGAAATCCGTTCCTTTGTATGTCATTCGCGATGATCATGCCGCGCTGCTGGGCTCGGCGTATCTGGCCTCGCGGCTGGTTTAGCGAGTTCGTTTTGTAAGTCACACGCCGCTGTCATCCCGAAGGGATCTTGTTAAGATCGAGCACAATGTTTGCTTGAAACCCGAGGCTTCCAGCATGACGTATTATTTGGAAGGATGTCCCCAATAAAAGCAAAATCATTCAAGAAATTTTCAAGCGCGAGGCGCAGAGACGGTTCGAGATTCTGCTGGCGCACTGGGATTTGCCATCACGAGTGTTGGTTTAGATGAAAAATGACAAGGAGAAACCCCGTGGAATCCACCACCATCGTCATCTTCGGCGCGTCGGGCGATTTGACCGGACGCAAGTTGGTGCCGGCGTTGTACAATAATTTTCGCAAAGGGCGATTGCCGGAGAACACCAAAATTATCGGCAGCGCGCGCAGCGCTTTTTCCGATGAGGCCTTTCGCGAGAAAATGCGCGAAGACATTCAAAAATTCGCGCCGGCGGATTTCAACGCCGCGACCTGGCAGGAGTTTGCGGCGCGTTTGCATTATCAATCCGGCGATATGAGTGCGCTGGATGATTATATCGCCCTCGAAGAACGCGTTACGAAAATGGCAGGCCCGCGCGGCAATCGCTTGTATTATCTCTCGGTGGCGCCGCAGCTTTATCCCATTGCCGTGTCGATGATGGGCGCGGCAAACATGGCGACCGAAACCGAAAAGACGGGGTATCGCCGTATTATCATTGAAAAGCCGTTTGGTCGCGATTCGAACTCGGCGCGGGCGCTCAACAGCATGGTGCACAAAACGTTTCAAGAGAAACAGGTTTATCGCATCGATCATTATCTCGGCAAGGAAACGGTGCAGAATATTTTGGTGCTGCGTTTTGCCAACGCGATCTTCGAGCCGCTGTGGAATCGCAACTACGTCGATCACGTGCAGATCACCGTCGCCGAAACCGTCGGCGTCGGCCATCGCGCCGG
>CAYUVM010000926.1:0-1756 GCA_964447935.1 uncultured Cytophagia bacterium
AGTTCGGCAATGTCTTCGCGCGAGGCGGTATCCATATCCGGCGCGATTTTCACCCTTCGATTTCTCACGATGCCACCAGTTAATAAAATAAATTTTCAATTCCGTCGATAAGCGAATGAAACCGTCCTCAATTTTGCGCAACCGCGTGGAGAGCCAATTATGGCACAACACCGCGGGAATCGCCACCGCGAGTCCGGCCACGGTTGCAATCAACGCTTCGGCAATGCCGGGGGCAACGACGGAGAGATCGGCATTGCCGCCACTGCTGCTGATGCCGATGAATGAATTCATAATGCCCCACACCGTGCCGAGCAGCCCGATAAATGGGCTGACCGTGGTGATCGTTGCCAACGATGACAGGCCCGCTTCAAGTTGCGACAATTCGATATCAGTCGCGGTTTCAAGCCGCATTTTCAAATCGTGCTCGATGCTGGCAGTTGATTGCTGGTTGCTGGTTGTTGGTTCACCGGCGCGAGTTCGGTGACTGTCAACGGCGGCAGCGAGCGTCACTTGCCCTTCTTCAAAAACCCGGCTCACCGATCCGGGATGATTTTTAACCGCCTTGGCATAAACCATTGCCAGATCGGCGTTGGGCCGCAGCAGATTGATCAAACGATAATAATCGCCGTGAAAAGAGCGAAACTGCCAGTATTTGTTCAGCGTAATCGACCATGACAAAATGGACAGCGCCAGCAGCGCCAGTAAAATGAATTTGCTAAACAGATCGGATTGTAAGACGAGATCGATTACCCCGTTTCCGGGCAGGGCTAAACTTACGGCGGGTAAAGCCAACGTGGTTAAACTGAGTAGCGCAAAAAACATCCGTATAGATTTCATCCTTAATTGACTCGACAATCTCCTAATGGGCAGCGCCAATCTGTCTCCTGTAAATATGGACGTTAGTTCGAGGAAAAAGGTTGTATGGCGCTGCAAAAATATCTTATGGCATTAAAATAAGTATAACGTTTTTTTGCGTTATGCGCAACAAATTTCTCTCAACCCGTGGCCCCACGCCGCTCGCCGCGTAAATGTTCCCGCGCAATCTCGGCCCATTCGCCCATCGGCTCGACGGCGAGATATTGACGCCATAAAATTTCCGCTTTACCTACCAGGCCAAGCCGCTCATAAATCAGCGCTAAATTGAACAACGCCGGTTCATATTCCGGCTGCAATTCCAGGGCTTTTTGATAGGATTGGATGCATTTCTCCAATTCCGCCACTTCGTCGTAAAGATTGCCGAGATTGTAATAAATCGTATGATTGTTGGGGGAAAGTTGCACGGCGCGTTCGAGCAACTGGCGGCCGCGGGTCAACTCACGGCGGGCATAGTAGATATTGGCCAGGTTAATCATTGCCTCGACGTAGGTCGGATTTTGCGTTAGCGCATTTTCATAGGCCTCGATGGCTTGGTCGTGGGTATCGGGGTTGGTGTCATATTCATAGCCGAGTGTGTACCATTCTTCCGCCGTGCGCTCAACCTTTTGCGGCGCGATGTGCAGCGAGAGAATTTGCCCGCGCGGTTTGAACTCTTCAAAACTCAAAGCAATTTGCGGCGAAGGCGACTGCGGCTCCGTCAGACGAGCGGCAATTTTCCGCAACGGCAAGCCTGCAGTTAGCAATTCATTGATTCGGCGAAAAATCAACAAATCTTTAAACTGATAATATTGCCGGGCATTGGTTTTCACGGCGGGTTTGAACAAACCCCAGCGCGCGAAATACTTCACCAAATCCGGGCGAATTTTGGGGAAGACACTCT